>JAFGEX010000305.1 GCA_016931355.1 bacterium | reverse complement strand
GAATGCGGCTGTGTTCAGCAAGGCGGATCTCACACTCTATGGCAACGGCTCATTGAGCGTGGACGCCCGTTTCAACGACGGCATTGCAAGCAAGGACGGGCTCATCATTGCGGGCGGGACGATTTCCATTCATGCGGCGGATGACGGGATTCGCGGCAAGGACTACCTGGTCATCAAGGACGGGGACATCACGGTCAACGCGGGCGGGGACGGCCTGAAATCGGACAACGAAGAGGATGAGACGCGGGGATATATTCTGATTGAGACCGGGAGGCTGAACATCACCTCTGCGAAGGACGCAATAGCAGCCCAAACCGATGTGTTGATTTCGGACGGCGGGATCACGCTCACCTCGGGCGGTGGCAGCGGCAAGCGTGTGACTGAAAGTGTTTCGGCCAAGGGGATCAAGGCGGTTGTGAACACCATCATAGACGGCGGGATCTTTTCAATCAGCTCGGCGGACGATGCCGTGCACTCGAACGGGAGCCTGACGATCAACAGGGGTACATTCGACATTTCAACCGGGGACGACGCCATTCATGCGGATTCCACGCTGGAAATCAGCGGAGGCGTCATCCGGATCGCCAAATGTTATGAAGGCATTGAAAGCCACCGCATCACCATCAACAGCGGGAACATCCACATGGCTGCAACGGACGACGGCATCAATGCGGTGGACGGGACCGGACAGGCAGGAGGAGGCGGATGGCCGGGGCCGGGTCAGGGAGGAGGTCCTCCCGGATGGGGAGGGATGCAGGCGGGCAATTCCAGTCTCTCCATACACGGCGGCTACATCGTGATCAATGCCACAGGAGACGGCTTTGACATCAACGGTTCCATCAACATGACGGACGGCATCGTCATTGTCAACGGCCCCCTTTCCAGCGCCAACGGCGCGATTGATTACGACGGCGCGTTCAAGATAACGGGCGGATTCCTCGTCACGGCCGGAAGTTCCGGCATGGCGCAGGCTCCGGGCACCACTTCCACGCAATGCTCGCTGCTGTTGAATTTCAAACAGGCGCTTTCAGCCGGAACCCTGTTTCATGTTCAGACGGACGCGGGAGAGGGCATACTCACGTTCAAACCCGCAAAAACCTACCAGTCTGTCACTTTCTCCTCTGGTCAACTGAAAAGGGGTTCGGCCTACCAGGTCTATTACGGGGGCAGCTCCACAGGCACGCTGACAGACCATTTGTATGAAAACGGGACGTACAGCCCGGCCTTTTCATACCGCCGGTCCGGTTGAAATGAGATCTTCGCCGTTGCGGTGAAGGACGGGGACGGAAATTTCTGCAGCAGCAGATTGGGCACGAACCAGCAGAGGTGTACCAGGAATCATTTCACCAGCATCATCTTGATCGACCGGACCTGATCGGGTGTTCTGAACCTGCAGAGGTATATCCCGTTGTTCGCCGGATGGCCTGCATCATCCCTGCCGTCCCAGGACATTTCATAAAATCCAGGGGCATGCATCCGATCCACAGCCAGCAGGCGGATCAGTCTGCCGGTCGCATGATAAACTTCCAGGGATGCGATCTCCGTCTTCCGGATCTCATATGTGATGACCGTGCCCGGATTGAAGGGATTGGGATAGTTGGATAGAATCCTGAAGGATTCGGCCTGCCGTCCCTGAACATCGATTCCCGAAGGATTGGGATTTTCATACCACACTGCGGCGCTGTCGTTTTTCACCGTTTCGTCGCGCGGACTGACTGCCTCGAGCCTCAGCTTGTGGTCCGGGAGGAAGGTGACTGAGCCGCAGTACAGGGCGTTGCTGTGCACCCCGTCCGTGTGGCCTGCGGACCACTGCAGCATATGATCGCGCGTCCCGGAATCGTTGTCTCCGATGTTGACGGCCATTCCGAAGATTTCGCCTTCTCCCCGGACCATGAAACGGCCGTCTTCCGGTTCGTTGATATAGTCCAGGGGCACGCGGAATTCGAATGCGTATCCGCCGTCCATGGACCTGCGGGCATAGTCCGTATCATAGGGTTCATAATCGACCCCGGCCTCATCCTCGAGATGTTTGGAACCGTTCAGGTTGTCCACGCCTGCCGGATTTTCCGCATCCTCCTCGCCCAGGGCCGTGAGGCGGCAGTTCGAAGTTCCGGTGCCTTCACCCGACGTTGGATCCGGATCGTATTTAATTTCCACGCAGTCGTTCAGGTAACGCTCGCTGTTTGCAGCAGTAACCACGTCGTCCAGGACTTCCCCGTAGTAATACAGGTACTCGTCGTCCCACGCCATCCAGATGACGGCGGAGATGTCCTCATCGCCCTCATCCGCGGGAGCGAGAATATCCCGCAGATAGCATCGAGCCGGCATAAAGACAAGCCCGTCCGCCTGTCCGGTCAGGCCTTCATAAAAGGCGTCCTTCTGGCCGTCTATGGTGATGGAGAAATCGTCTGCCTCTGCTTTGGGGGAAAAAGCTGAAATGCACAGGATGATGATGAGAATCATTTTTTTCATGCTTGACCTCCAAGCCTCAGATGAATCTGACAGAGTGCGAATACCCTGTACCTTGCCGCAGGAAAAGGATCGTGCCTTATCCCGGGGCAAGCTAGCGCATATCCATGTTTTTTCCCTTACAGATGGAAGATTCCCCGGAAGCTTGCTGCCGGGGGGGCTTCAACTCCCTGGCTGTGCGCTATACAGATCAATCTCGAATGGTTTTTCCCTCCTTTCTCTTTCTTTGATCTATTTTGTAAAGACGTCGAACATCAATAATCCGGTGAAATTGGGTCGTCCCGCTTAATCGTTATCGAAAACGTTTAAGAGTGTGAAAAAATAATATCAAATTTTTTACAATATCAAGTCATTTTTTAATGCTGAATTTTTGTGCAGATGCTTTTCCACGTACATGCCGGGGGTGGACACGCGAGTATCAATGCTTTGTTCAGGTCAGATCAAAGATTCCCCGCCGCAGGCGGCGGGGAGCTGCAATTTACGGCAAAAAAGGCTTTGCCCGTCTTATGCCTGTTCCCATTGTGGCCGGAGGAACAACATGAACATTCGGAAGCCTTGCTAAAAGTGTTTTGCCATCCGCCGGATCGATAGCCGTCAATTGATGACATCTGCAGTCAGATACCAGCGGTCCCCTTCGCGGATAAAGGATATGCTTTTTTCACCGGCTTTTCCGGTCGCGGAGTCCCCCTCGATTTTTAAATCGGAAAGTTCTTCCTGGGGGAAAAAGGACTGTTCGGCCATTTCAGGCATGTTGATGATGATGCCCATGAGATCGGGAACATACTTCACCGCATCGACATGGCCGTAAAACTTTTTGGCCCGTTTGCGGATATGTTCATCAATCACCTCCTGTGGCGTCTCATTTGTGATATGCAACTTTTCATCCTCGTTTTCGTTTTTAATTTTTACCTCGTATTTTTTCTGAATTTGCTCATACTTTTTTTTCAGTTCAGCTGCCTTTTCCCCCTCATAAAATTCCACCAGCATGCCGACGGCCATGTCTGTGCTGAATGCCAGCATAGCGTGTTCCGTCGGTGCGACCAATCCGGCCAACGCGCCGAAATCCTTTTTCGCGCCGGCTGCCTGTGCGGCTTTGAACACGGCTTGAGGCGAATCACCCCCTTCAGCCTTCCCCGCAGGAATCTGAGCGAATAGGAGACAGGTCAGGCCGCATACCAGAAAGAGCGTCCAGGGTCTGAAGCCTTTTTGATTCGTTTTGTCAGCCATGATCAGCACCTCCTGTTTTTGATTTTTATTGTGATTTCGGCTCGAATCTGACAGCGGGCGTATCCAAACGTCTTCATCCTTACAGATTGAAAATTCCCCCCTGCGGGCTGCCGGGGAGCTTCAATTTTTTCGATGATCATCCGCGCGGCTTCGACCGGGCCGGGATCGCACCCTGATGAAAAGTTCATTCCTGAAAACCCAATCCTGATTCTATTTCAAAGGGGAGATTCATTATTTCCGTTTCCTGCCAGACATCGATTTCGATCCTCAGGGACTCCGGTATTGATTTCAGATCAAGATGGTATTCCATTTGTGAAGCATTGCCGAAGGAAAAGGCGCCCTGTCCCCACAGATCCACGGATTCGCCCTCAACCGAATAAAACCGGATGTCTTTCATCTCATTTTTCAACTTACGGCTGATCTGCAGCACAAGATTCAAGCCTTCATCATCCGCCTGAACCTTCATCACTTCAATGATCTCTTGCCGAATTTTGGCTTTAACGCCAACCTCCAGTTTGAGATTTTCGATGACTTCGGTTCTCTCGGAGGCAGCCATACGGCAGTGGATGGTCCCGACGGCAAGCAGCCGGGAGGCATCCGGAGAGGGCCTGCCTTTGGATGTCACTTCGATCAGGGCATAGCGGCCGTCTTTGGATATCTTTGGGAATCCGTCCCAGTCAACATTATCCAGCAGGTTGTTACCGCGGTCATCGGTGAATTTTTCAAGGATGCATTTTGAATCCACCACATCGACGATTTTTTTATTCTCGGGAGCCCGGATCACCAACGCGAGGGTCACGCCGGACGGCTGGTTGAATGCCTGCAGTTCTGTGCCGTTTGAACCGTATCCGCGTCCGACAACCTGCAAGCCTGACAGGATCACCGTGGGATTAACTTCCCCTGTCAGCGTCATCGGCGGCAAGAAGAATATTCCCGCCATTGCGACAACATATGCTGGTCTCATCGTACCTCACTCCTTATTTGATTCTTGCACCATGACATGATTCTCGCGTGCGGCGGCGGGCAAGGCCGTTGAACGGACGAGCCAAACCTGAAAGGAATTGAACTGCGAAGCCGTTGAGAACAACACCTCCGGCCGACGCCTGCTGCATGTTGTTTGAAATAAAAGACGCATGGTTGGAATCCCGCTATCCATCCTTCGGGGTCCGGACAAGCTCCGTTATCTCCAACGCTCTGGATATGTAATGATTCATGTCCATCCCATAATGGTCAAGCATGTGGCGATCCATCTGTTCCGCGTCGTCCGTCTTCGCGACAAATCGCACCAGGCTGCGGAGAAACCGGTCAATCACCGAACGGTCTGCATCCGGGGAGAAAGCGGCAAACTGATCCGAAATGTCCCCTGCTGCATCCAGGTCAATATTCTCTATGACAACCGGAGCCGCTTCGGTGGAGAAATCGAGAGAATCAAAATCGAAGTATTTGATGGGAACACCTCTTGTTGTGCGAAAATAGACATGCCGGTGCTTCACATCGTAAACGACGCTCCACTGTCTCGTTTCTTCCACTTGCAGTCGCTTCAATAAATCGAAACAAAATTCTGTCGGTTCCATGTTGGTGGACGCCTTGAACGCCTCGAGCGCCTCCGCACACTTGATGAACCTCATATCCTTGCCTGAATCAAGAAGCCGCCTGATCCGGCCCCCGATTCCGCGATACGTCTTCAGCCGTTCCAGCTCATGAGGATACGCGAGATTACACAAGGCCGGCACGGGCACGGATTCATTCTTGTAAATCCGCGGCCCGCCGTGAAGAAACTCGATAATGGCCACGTCCCCTTGATTGTCCGTCACGAAAAAATGATATTGAGCGGATGCCGGAGGCGTGAACGTGGAACGAGGTTCGATGTTGATATTTTCAAGATGCTCCAGAACCTCGCCGACGGTCGCGTGGTTGTCCAATTGGTATTGAATCCACAGATGGATGAGCATGGCGGGCAACGAGTCGACGAAGGGGAAAACGCTTCCCCCCAGCGCCATCTCATTCACGGTGAGACCGGCCTCATTCATGCCGCCGTCAGGTAAATTGCGGCCCAGCAAGCTGAAGGTGACGGAGCCGTATTTTGAAGTCCACTCGAGAATCGGCGTCTGGATATTCGACAACTTGAGATCGAAACTGCTGACGCTCCTTTTACGCTCTGATCTTCGGTTGACATGAATCATCCCGGGCGTATGGAAATTTTGATCCAGATTGTGCCCTATCACCAGACAGTCACTGCGGGACAACCTGAATGTCGAGCAGGAAAACGAAGGGGATGATAACAGAAAGCATCCCTCTATCAAGAGAATAAAGGTGCAACAGGCTGTTCTGAACATGACGCGGTCGCCTCTTTCTCTGTTTCCGACAAGCCCCCCACCGGCTGGAAACGCGTTATCAGAAATGAATCTGACACCGATCGCATTCCCCGCGGCTTGCCGCGTTGTAAGCGAGCGAATACAAAAAAATTTTTCCCTACAGATCGAAGATTCCCCGCCGCCTGCGGCGGGTAGCTTCAATCTGCCGGCGGGCCTCCATTCCGCGGGAGAGGCTCCACGGAATGGAGCATCCCCGTCCGGCTGATTTGCCGGATGCCGGTGATAACGGACATCATGCGTCCATCAAATACTTTTGAAGGATCCGCTTCCCCTCTCGTATCGCATCCCTGCCTGAGGATTCGATCCCGTACCATCCTCTGTAACCGGATTCCCTGCACAACCGGATCATTTTGGCCGACAGTTCTTCTGTCGGCTGGTTGCGGTACGACATGCCCACAGCCCAGGGGAGGGTTTTTTCAAGATAGG
>JAFGEX010000304.1 GCA_016931355.1 bacterium | reverse complement strand
GAAAATCAGGGGCAGTTCCCAGGAGTCCGTGGCGAGATAGGCCTTGGAGTCCTTGTAATTACCCGCCTCATTGGGCGAGATATCCACGGATCGCATCAGGTCCATGCCCTGGTAGGACATGCGCGTCCCGTAATTCGACAGGCTCATGCCGAGGCGCATGCCGTGCTCGTCCCTGGATGTCGGGGAGAAGAACGGGGTCTGGATCAGGACGCCCAGATCCAGTGCGAACGCATCCGCAGTGGCGTGCCAGATGTTGGAACGGATGTATTTGGCCGTGGCTCCGAAACCGAACCAGTCGGCGAGCTTCCGGCCGTACGACAGGTTGAATGCGTAGTCTCCCGAGTAGAACGTTTCACCTGTGCCGCTCTGCGCCTCCACGGTCGTGACCTTCATACCGCCGTAATTCACACCCACCAGGCCGAGGGCCAGGGTCCCGGCCCCCGGGACGGCGATACCGGCTGCGAAAAGATAGGTCTCGATGTCCGCGATCCAAGGCTGATAGCTGAAAATGACCTCCGGTTGTTTCATGAACGACAGGCCCGCTGGATTCCAATAAACAGAGGTGATGTCCTCCGAGCGGCTGACGTAAGCGTCGCCCATAGCCAGACCGGCAGGCCCGTATCCCAGGTCCAGGAATTCCGCTGCGGTCGTGCCCACCCGTATGGGCGACTGGGACAGGGCCGTCACGGCGGCCAGGCAGGAGGAGATTATCCAAAACCGGAAACGGTTTTTCATGATCGACCTCGCCTTCTATTTAATGACGGCAAATTTGCCGGTTTTCTGCTTGCCGGTGACGCCGGACTCGATATGATACACGTAGATGCCTGCCGCGATTTCCAGATCCTCCTTTGTGAGCAGGTCCCAGTATGCGATCCCGTTGTCCAGCGCATTGTCCACCTCAATCCTGTCCACCAGGAAGCCGCTCATCGTGAATATCCGGATGGTGCACCGGGCCGGGATGCTCGTGAACATGATGCGGCGCCTCTGGTTCAGCTGATTGTTGCGCACCGCAGGCTCCAGCGTGTTGGTGATGATATAGGGATTGGGCACCACCTCGATCCGGTCCAATTCCTCAACCGCAGCAGCGGCGTCTCCCGCCGCATTCTCGGGGACCCGGAACACGAGCGTATCGGTCGCCGCATACGGCCGGACGGACTGAAGCCGGTAAACCGAACCCGGCGCCGGCATTTCTTCCTCCGGGATCCCCTGGAAGTTGAAGCTGAAAAGCGAGTACGTCCAGCTGTAACGGTCGCGATCTGAATCGTAGTCCACAAATCCCGCGAAAACCTCGTCCACACCCGGGTCGAATATCATATTGCTGTTCATGTCCGCCGCCACCAGGTCCAGGGTGCGGAAAGCTCCGGCCGCATCCCTGTGTTCCTTGTCCTCCACATGGAAGGGGAATGTCTCGCCGAGCAGGTACTGCCTGGACTGCACCCGGATGCCGGTATTGGTGTCCACCCGGAATCGCGTGGAAAGCAGCGACTGGTAGGCCGCCGCCTCGTCGAAAATGAGATCGAAGGTGAACGGGTAATACAGCATGTTGGTCGGGTAAGCCGTCAGGTTGATGCCGCCGCCTCCGGAGAACCATCCAGACCGGAGTGAATCGAAAAAGGCGATCCCGTTCTCGCCGAACGGCAGCACGAAGGAAACCTGCAGCCCGTCGAAGATGTCGGTGGTGATGGTTTCCCCGGTGAGCAGCAGATCGTACCGGATGTTCTGCCCGTAACTGGCGCCTGCGGTCTCGTACTTGGTCATGTGGTTCAGGATCGAATGCGAGACATCCTCGGAGAAAACGACCGTGCCCAGGTCGGCGTCCGTGATGCGGTATCCCGTGTTCACGTAATGGATCCCCCAGGGCGCGGTGAAAGGCGGCTTTGAACTGGCCTTCTGCACGGTGTCCACATCGAAGGTCATCCGGTAGGTATGGCCCGGCTTCAGCGACACGGGATCCGCGACGCTCACGGTCAGCGACTCGGCCGGGCCGTCGATGAACTGCGCATCATGCAGGATCTCCACGCCGGCCGGGATGAAACCCAGCGCAGGCGGCCTGGGCGTGACCACCTGGATGTTGGGGCTGATGAAGGTGATCTGTTCGTTTTCGTCAACCGCGATGGTGTACATGTTTTCAGCGGGCGCGATGTTCCTGTCCTGCATGCCGTGATCATAAGCCGAGAGATAATAATAATACGTCCGGCCGTTCTGCACCTCGTTGTCCACATAATAATGAAGGATGCCCGTGTTGGCTCCCAGGTAGAATCCCTCCCCTTCGACCAGGGCGTAGTCCGTGTGGCCGAAAAAATCGTTCTTCAGATCCCATTGCTTGAGGGGCTTCAGACCCGCCGGATTTCCGAATCCGTCCCTGAGTTGAAGCGCGTCCTCGAAGAAGCGGTCCGTGGACCGGAACAGCCTGTATCCCTCGAAGTCGTTTTCGCCGCCCGCAAGCGGCTCGCGCGTGAGCCGGTCCGCACGGTCGTCCCAGGTCAGGACCACGCCGCCGTCGCCGGGGATGGCCTTGAGCGTGGGCATTTCCGGCGGCTTGGCGAACCGGTAATCGCTTTCATAGATGAGCTGAACGACCTTTTTCCTGTCAAACAGGATGGGAGCCCGCTTCTCCTTGTTGAGCACGGACAGATCTTCGTAGGCCGCGATCGTGGCCATGGAAATGCGTTCCGTGCGGCCCTTGTCGAGACGGAAGGGGCCGGTTCCGAAGGACTGGTACAGGTTGTTCGGCTGGCTATAATAGTCGTCGAGAATCATGTCTGAAAGGATGGCGTAGCATTCCTTGTCATGCGCCGGAGCCGGAGCCGCGCCCTGGGGATGCTGGAACAGATGGAAGGTCTGCAGTCCGAGCATGTCCGACTCGGAGATGTCCGTAAAGCCGAAATTGGGTTCTGCGCCCAGGCCTTCGAGCTGGTCCGGCTTGTGGTTGCATTCCGTGCCGTCCGCGTCCGGGCCGAAGTAATTCAGCTCCCCGGGACCGACCCCGTCCAGGCCCACGTCGTCGCCCGGGTTCTCCCCTGAATCATAAACGCCGTTGCCGTTCTTGTCATTGCCGTCCCGCCAGTCCTGGTCCTCGTCCCCCTCATAATGATCATGGAGGTCTTCCACGGACTGGATGCCGTAATACGCCATGAATGCGGAAAGATCCGTAATGCCGTCCAGGGGCCCGATTGAATTGCCCGCCATGTTGTCCCGCCGCTCATCAATGAGGCCGTCGGAGTCGTTGTCCAGCCCGTCGCCTGCCACACCCGGGCTTTCGAGGAAGGCGAATCCGAGCGTGCCCACCGGGTAAGCGAAATTGCCGTTGCCGTTGATGTCCCAGCAGAAGGACATGTCCGTCTCCTTGTCGAAGCTCCCCACGTCGTCCTCGCCGTCGCTCGCCAGAATGTAATGGCCGATCCCCAGATCCATCATGAAGCCGAACACCACTGCGGGCAAATCATACTCCGAAATGTTGGCGATGTTGTATTCCCAGAACACGATGTCCCGG
>JAFGEX010000303.1 GCA_016931355.1 bacterium | reverse complement strand
GCTCGTACTCGAGCTCAAGGACAGGATCAGGGAAGTGCTGGCGAAAAAGGAAGCGCCGGCGGACGGCCGGCTTGCCCTGCAGCGGGAGGCTGCGCTTGCCCTGGTTTCCCTGGGTTTCAAGCAGTCCCAGGCCGAGGAGGCGGTGCGAAAAATCTGCCAGCAGGAGGCAGGGCTTCCCCTGGAGGAGATACTCAAACGCGCCTTGAACCTGCTCCGATAATCCGTATGAGAGGTTGAATTCCAATTGGCCCCGAGAATCACCAGCCCCCAGTCCCTGGAGGGCGAACAAGCATACGATCAAACCCTGAGGCCCAGGAGGCTGGAGGAATTCGTCGGACAAAGCAAGGTGGTTTCGAACCTCCGGGTGTTCATTGAGGCGGCCAAGAAGCGGGGAGAGGCCCTGGATCATGTGCTGTTCTACGGGCCCCCGGGCCTTGGGAAAACGACCCTGGCCAACATCCTGGCGAATGAACTCGGGACTGAGATCAAAACCACGACAGGCCCGGCGCTGGAAAAACCCGGGGACCTGGCCGGCATCCTGACCAGCCTGAAGGCCGGCGATGTGCTGTTCATCGACGAAATACACAGGCTGGGCACTGTGGTGGAAGAGTACCTCTATCCGGCCATGGAGGATTTCCGGCTCGATATCATCATCGACAGGGGGCCCAACGCCCGGAACATCTGCCTGAACCTGCCGCCGTTCACCCTGGTCGGAGCCACCACGCGCGCCGGACTTCTCACCGCTCCCATGCGCGGCCGGTTCGGCGTGGTGAGCAGGCTGGATTATTACCCGCCTGCGGATCTGGCCAGGATCGTGAAGCGGTCCGCGGTTCTTCTGCAGGCTGACACCGAGGAGCAAGCCGTTCTGGAGATAGCGTCCCGTTCCAGGGGGACGCCCCGTGTGGCCAACCGCCTGCTCAGGCGCATACGCGATTTCGCCCAGGTGGACGGCGACGGCCGGATTACGCATGCCGTTGCAACCGCTGCGCTCGAGCGCCTGGACGTGGACAAGAATGGTCTCGACGAGATGGACAAGCGCATCCTGTCCGTCATCATCGAGAAGTTCGGCGGAGGACCGGTCGGCATCAACACCCTCTCCGTGGCGGTCGGCGAGGAGGGCGGCACCATCGAGGAAATCTACGAACCGTTTCTGATCCAGGAAGGCTTTCTGAAGAGGACGCCGCGCGGCCGAGAGGCGACGGCGCAGGCGTACGAGACGCTCGGCCTGGCCAGGGGCGGAATCCTGCAGCAGGACCTTTTCTAAACATGTATCCTCGCCTGCGGGGAGAGAGACATTCATAGGCGTCCGGCTGGCCGGCGGGGAAAGCGTCCGCCGCCGGAAGAACGGATGATCCCATACGAACCGTGAAGGGGTGCGGAATGAAACTTTCCGATTTCAAGTATTCCATTCCAGAATCACTCATTGCGCAATATCCGACCAAGAAACGGGGGGAATCCCGCATGATGGTTCTGGACCGGGCAACCCAGACTGTAGAGGATCGGGGATTCAAGGATATCCTCTCCTTTGTCCGCAAAGGCGACTGCATGGTCGTGAATGAGACAAAGGTCTTCCCGGCCCGTCTCACGGGCATCAAGGACAAGACGAACGCCGAAGTGGAGATCTTCCTCCTGCGGGAGCTTGAACAGGATCTCTGGGAGGTTCTGGTCAAACCGGCCAGGAAGGTCCGGGTCGGCAACAAGCTGCACGTGGGCGATTACCTGACAGGGGAAGTGGTGGACAACACGGTCTCGGGCGGCCGCGTGATCCGTTTCACCTACAAAGGCGCATTCAACGACATCATTGACCGCATCGGCATGGTCCCCCTTCCTCCGTACATCCGCAGGGAGGCTGAAAACATCGACCGCGAACGGTACCAGTCCATTTTCAGCCGCGTGCGCGGCGCAGTGGCTGCACCGACCGCCGCGCTTCATTTCGACAAAAAAATGCTCAAGAAAATCGAATCCCAGGGCGTGCGCGTGGTCCCGGTGCTTCTCCACGTAGGCCTGGGGACGTTCAGGCCCGTTGCGGTTGAGGATCTCACACGGCACAAGATGGATTCCGAGTATTACGAGGTGTCGCCGGAAGCGTCCCATGCGATCAACCAGACCATAGACAGGGGTGGACGGATCATTGCCATCGGCACGACGGTCGTCCGCGTTCTGGAAACTGTGGTGACCAGCGACGGTCACATCAAGACGGAAAAGGGGTGGACGGACAAGTTCATCTACCCGCCGTATGATTTCAAGGTTGTGGACATCATGCTCACCAATTTTCACATGCCGGCATCCACCCTGCTCATGCTGGTATGCGCCTTCGGCGGCAGGGATTTCATCATGAAAGCTTATCGGAAAGCCGTTCGCGAGAAGTATAAGTTCTTCTCATACGGCGATGCGATGCTCATCCGTTAAATCGTGAACAAGAAGCGATGGCCAGTGCGCGAACAGGTGTCGTCATCCCCGCGGGGGGCAGGGGCATGCGCATGGGGGGCGGCATTCCCAAGCAGTTCATCCCGCTGGGCGGCAAACCCATCCTGGTGCACACGCTCGAGAGGTTCGAGCGCTGCGCAGCAGTGGATATGGTCGTTCTCGCTGCGCCCGGCAGGATGCTTGATCAAACAGCGGATTTGGTCCGTAACGCCGGGATGAAAAAAGTGACCGGCATTGTGGAGGGCGGGAGGGAAAGGCAGGATTCCGTGGCCGCAGGCCTGGCGTCTTTGCCGGGCGATCTGGATGTGATTCTGGTTCATGATGCGGTCAGGCCTTTTGTCACGGATGAGCAGATCAAAGCCGTCATACGCGCCGCACTGCGGGACGGCGCCGCCCTGCTCGCCGTTCCGGAGAAGGTCACTGTGAAAGAAGCGGCCGGGCGCTATGTATCGTCCACGCCGGACCGCAGCAGGCTCTGGCAGGCCCAGACGCCGCAGGGATTCAGGGCGGATCTGTTCCGGCAGGCGGTTCGAAAGGCCATGGATGAGCGTTTCTTTGCCACGGATGACGCGGCCCTGGTCGAACGCATGGGCTGCCGGGTGAAAATTGTGGAAGGGGATGAACGGAACATCAAAATCACCTCCCCTGCGGATCTGGCTGTGGCCGAATGGATATTGAAAGAGGCGGGCGCTTGAGAATCGGGATCGGATATGATCTGCACCGGTTTTGCCCGGGCAGAAAACTCATACTCGGTGGAGTCGAAATCCCTCATACGCATGGGCTTGCCGGTCATTCGGATGCGGATGTGCTCTGCCATGCGATTGCGGACGCATTGCTGGGAGCCGCGAATCTGGGGGATATCGGCGGGCATTTTCCGGACAGCGATCCGGCGTTCCGGGATGCCTGCAGCCTGCTCCTTTTGGAGAGTGTCGCAAAGAGGGTCGGGGATGCCGGATACAAAATCGGAAACGTGGATACGGTCATCATAGCTGAATTCCCAAAACTGCTTCCGTTCAGGGACGGAATCATTGCAAGCCTTTCCGGGGCCCTGGGCATAGATCCGGCGCGCATCTCCGTGAAGGCCAAGACGAACGAAGGCCTGGATGCGACCGGCAGGCAGGAGGCGATCGCGGTTTTTGCCTCCGTGCTGCTCGAAGAGGATGAAAAGGGGAGATGAACGCTGCCGCTGACCGGAATATCAGCCGGGCTGATCGGGAAAGCCGGATGATGCTTTCCTGCCTGACTCACTGACGAAGCAGATTCGATTAAAGGATTTTTTTAATGAACAGCAAGGTCCGAACCCGTTTCGCGCCCAGTCCCACCGGGCATCTGCATATCGGCAATGCGCGTACCGCGATCATCAACTGGATATTCGCCGGGCATTCGGGCGGATCCTTCGTTCTCCGCATCGAGGATACGGATGTGGAGCGGTCCACGCCTGAGAGCGAGGCCTCGATTCTGGAGGACCTGCGCTGGCTCGGCCTGGATTGGGACGAGGGCCCGGAAAAAGGCGGCGCGTTCGGGCCCTACAGGCAGTCCGAGCGGTCGGATCTGTATCTGGATCACCTGGAGATGCTCACCCAAAAAGACCTGGCCTATCCGTGCTACTGCCTGCCCGAGGAACTCGAAGCGAGGCGCAAGGCCATGCTGGGCAAAGGGGACACGACACAGTACGATAAAAGATGCCGCGATCTGACCGCGGCGCAGATCCGGAAATTCGTTGGAGAAGGCCGCAGGCCGGCGTTCCGGTTCAGGGCGGATGCGGAAGCGGTTTCCTTCGGCGATTTGGTGCGGGGCGATATCGTCTTTCCCGGCGAACAGATCGGGGACTTCGTCATCATGAAATCCGACGGGACGCCCATGTACAATTTCGCCTGTGTGGTGGACGACCATTTGATGGGCATCAGCCATGTGATACGCGGCGACGACCATATTTCCAACACACCGCGCCAGATCCTCCTGTACCAGGCTCTGGGGTGGGAGCCGCCCGTTCTGGCCCATATCCCCATGATCCTGGGGCCTGACAGGGAAAAGCTCAGCAAGCGTCACGGGGTCACATCCGTGGACCAGTACCGGACGCTGGGCTATCTCCCGGACGCCCTGGTGAATTTTTTGTCCCTGCTGTCCTGGTCCTCGGAGAGCGGGGAGGACATTCTGAGCCGCGAGCGGCTGATACGGGAATTCGATTTCAACCGGATCTCCAAGTCCGCTTCCATCTTCAATGTGGAGAAACTGGACTGGATGAACGGCATGTATATCCGTCAGATGGAAGTCCGGGAACTGGCGCGCCATCTTTTTCCCTTCCTCCATCAAGCCGGATACCCTGTCCGGACCGCTGAGGAAGTGGAACCCATGGCCGTCATTTTCCGGGCGGGCATGGAACGGCTGTCGGACGCAGTGGAGAAGTTTAGAATTTTCTTCGCTGAATTTCCGGTCCCGGAGAGCGTGGAGGCCGCAGAGGTTATGCAGCAGGAGGCATCCCGTTCGATCTACAAAAGTTTTTTGTCGCAGATGGACGGCGTCCGGGACCTGGACCGGGATGCATTCCAGGAGATCATGAAGAACATCCAGCAGGAAACCGGGCTGAAGGGCAAGGCCCTTTGGGCGCCTGTCCGCATCGCGCTGACCGGCCGTGTGCACGGTCCGGATCTCCCCGGCGTGGCTGAAATCCTGGGGCCGGAGAAATGCAGGAAGTTTGCGGCCCGGGCGCTTGGGGCGTGAGCGGGACATGAAGAATCGGAGCGGATGGACAGGGAAGACCGGGATCCACCTTTAAGGTGCGTTGCAGTTTTCAAGATTCGAACCCTTCTGCGCCGTCAAGAAACCGCTTGTCTGCATGATTCAGCTGAAACCTTTGCCCGGAAGCCGGTAATACAGCGGCTTTAAGGATGAAGTGACGAAGGATGCGTTAGGGGCGTTTCCGGCATGACGATAAGCCGGGCGGTCCAAATCAGGGAAGCGGAGACCCCTGGGAAAAAACGCCGAAGGGGATCAAGAGCATGCGGAACCGGTATAGAGCAGCGGCATTTCCGGCCGTCGTTTTGCTGTGCCTGCTGCAGGCCGCCTTTGCGGACGAACCCTTCCCGGTGCCGGAAGGCCTGGAAGCCAGGGTTCAGTTCTGGGTGAACATTTTCACGAAATTCGATGAAGGCGAGGCCGTGCTTTGCGACGGAGACAGGCCTGAAAGAATATACGAGGTGCTGCGCGTCGAAGATGTCATCCCCGGGAGCGGATGGACCTCCAGGGAAAAATACGAGGCCTTGAAACCGGATAAGGACAGGATATCGGAAATTTTGCGGGGACTGGCGGCCAGGCAGATCCCTGAATCCGGATTGACTGACGAACAGAGGCGCATCCTGAGGCTTTTCGGCGAGTTTCCAAGCACGCGGGAACTGCTGCGCGCAGCGGAATGCGTCAGGGCCCAGCTCGGCGTGAAGCAGTCTTTCAGGGACGGCCTCGTCCGGTCGGGCCGGTACATCCCGTTTTTCATGAGGATGCTGGCTGATGCCGGCCTGCCCCACGAGCTCGCCCACCTGCCGCATGTGGAATCCTCGTTCAATCCGGAAGCGGCGAGTGCAGCGGGCGCAACGGGCCTCTGGCAGTTTACGAAATCCACCGGCCGGCTTTTCATGACCATTGACGGCCGCATGGATGAGAGAAGGGATCCGTTCCTGTCCGCGGCTGCCGCTATGCTGCTTTTAAAAAGGAATTATGATTCCCTGGGCCGCTGGCCTCTGGCCGTCACGGCCTACAATCACGGCGGGCCCGGGATCAGAAGGGCGGTGCGGGAACTCGGCACCACGGACATCGGGCGCATCATCCGGGAGTACAAGGGGCCCTCTTTCGGTTTTGCTTCCAAAAATTTCTATCCGGAATTCGTAGCGGCCGTGCGTGTGGCGGAAAACGCCCACGCCTATTTTGACAGCCTCGTGATTGAGCCGCCCCTGACCTTTCAGACCGTGCAGCTGGCATCGCCGGTATCGGTCGGGGAGTTTCTCGCCGCGCACGCGTTGACGGACTCTGTTTTCTTTGCGTATAATCCCGCTGTTGCGGGCAGGACGGGCATTGCCTCCCGGATCATGCCGGATGGATTCCGGATCAGGCTTCCGGCCGGCACCCTGATGGAG
>JAFGEX010000302.1 GCA_016931355.1 bacterium | reverse complement strand
GGAACTGGTCTGATATTGATCATCGGACACAAGTTCCTCCTGTCATTCGAATGCAGGGGCTGATCTTGAATCTGTCAGGGATCGCATTCCCCTTGGGCTTGCCCCGGGGTAAGCGAGCGGATACCCCTGTCTTTTCCTTACAGATCGAAGATTCCACAGCGGCTCGCTGCCGGGGAGCTTCGATCCGACGGAGATTTCTTTTCAAGCGGCAGGACACGGAGTGAGCGAACGAATAGACTGGTCCTGTTTTCTGCAGATCGAAGATTCTAGGGCGGCTCACCGCCGGGAGGTTTCAATCGCCCGGGAAGCTTCAATCTCCCCTGCATCATCCTAATAAATTGTGTTGATTTTTCATGTAATTTTTATTAGTTTTTGAGCAGGATATGCGCCGGCAAACGTTTAAGTAATCAGAAGAGCCGAAGCAATATCTCAGAAAGCGGATCATCAGAAGACGCCGACAGAAAAATCCAAATCCGTCAAGCCATACAAGGAGGAAAGGCCATGAAAAAGGCAATGGGGATGTATTTTTTCACCCTGATCATCATCGCGGCATTGTTCACTGCGCCATCCTTTTCGCAGGAACTCAAGGTCGACATCACCACCCCGGTCAGCGGGCAGCATTTCGCCAACTGTGCGGATATTCCCATGGCTGCCAGCGTCCAGAAGGGCGCTGCAGATATCAAGAACGTCATTTTCTATTTCAATCAGGGATTGACCATGAAGACCCTGAGCAAACTCCCCTATGAGTTCAACTGGGAGAACATCCCGGCCGGATTTTACAAGGTATGGGCGAAGGTGACGGACAAGTCCAGCAATATCGCCTATTCCGACACGATCTATATCGTGGTCGGCGAGGTGACGGACGGCAACATCCTGCCGAACGGCCAGTTCGACTGCAGGCAATGGCCCTGGCAGTTCCAGGCCCAGCAGGGCGCTGTGGCCTCCTGGGTCATCGATCCGGAATTCGAGCTCGATGATTCCACTGCGGCCATCGTGCTTATCACGGCCGGCGGAAGCGCGGACTGGCACATTCAGCTGCACCAGGGCGTGCCGATCGATTCCGGCCACACCTATTTCATCAGCTTCGTCGCAGCAGCGGACGAGGACAAGCCGATTGCGGTGGCGGTTCAGGAAAACAAGGATCCCTGGACCGTGTATTCCCAAACCAACGTGACCATCACCACGCCCGGCCCCTACGGTCCCTTCCAGTTCGACTGCATGAATACGGATCCGGGCGCATACCTCCGTTTCAACGTCGGCAACAACATCACAACCTTCTACCTCGACGCCGTGGAATTCATCGATCCCATGGTGAGCGGGGTCACGCCTGAACCGGTCGCCGTCATGCAGCCCGGCCGTTTTGCACTGGGCAGAAACTATCCCAATCCTTTCAACTCTTCAACGACCGTCAAGTACCAGCTCGCCCAGAATGCGGACGTGAAACTGGAGATCTACAACATGAGGGGTCAGCAAGTGCTCACCCTGATCGATGAAAACCAGACGGCCGGAGATCATGAGATCAGCTGGGACGGCAAATTCCGGAATTCCATCCCCGCGCCGAGCGGCATGTACATCTGCAGGATGACCGCAAAGGCGGCAGGCCGGACCCATGCCTTTTCCACCAAAATGCTTCTGCTGCAATAAGACAGAAGGGGCTGCCGCGATCCCGAAATTTGGTCGAGGCCGTTCCGCTGCGGCGGAACGGCCTTTTTTTTCTCCAAGGAGAATTCTTATGAAATACAAGATCATTGTGAATCCGATATCCGGCAGAGGGTCCGGCGAACAGCATATCCCGGCAATCGAATCCTGCCTGAAAAAAGCGGGATTGGAGTTCGACCTGGTCCGCACAGCACGGCCACTTCATGCGTCTGAACTGGCTTCGCAAGCCGCTGAGGACGGATACGATGTCGTGGTGGCAGCCGGCGGCGACGGGACAGCCAATGAAGTGCTCAACGGATTGATGCAGGCCAGAGCAAAGGGCTTCAGGAACGTGGCGATGGGGGTGTTGTGCGTGGGCCGCGGCAATGATTTCGCGTTCGGCATGAATGTGCCCCATGACCTGGCCACGGGTTGCCTCATCCTGTCCCTGAACCACAGGAAGCGTTTCGACGTGGGTCTGGTCAAGGGTGGGCTGTTTCCCGAGGGCCGGTATTTCGGGAACGGCGTGGGCATTGGATTCGACGCCGTGGTCGGCTTCGTGGCCCTGAAAATGAAGCGCCTGACGGGATTTTTATCTTATGTCGTTGCGGCTTTAAAAACCATTTTCCTCTATTTCCATGCGCCGCGGGTGCGCATCGAGACGGATCAGGGCGCACAGGAAATGCCGGCCCTCATGGTTTCCGTGATGAACGGACGCCGCATGGGCGGAGGATTCATGATGGCGCCGGACGCGCTGCCCGACGACGGCCAATTCGACTGCTGCATCGCGCGCGAGGTCAGCCGGCTCCGCATCTTCGGTCTGATGTTCAAGTTCATGAAGGGGACGCAGACGACCCACGAGGCGATTCAAATGATCCGCACCCGCAAGATCACGGTCACGGCGCTCGAAGGCGTTCTCCCCGCGCATGCGGACGGCGAGACGCTGTGCACGGAGGGCCAAACGCTCGGTATGGAGATTCTTCCCGGAGAGATGGAAATCGTATGCGCGGCGCGGGGGTCCTCCATGGAGAAATGAACGGTTCCGCCGAAGGCAGCGCGTGATGCGCCCGTTGTCAGATTCCATCCGCAGCCCATATCATGAAAGGATCCCGTGGATGACTCCCCTCTCCCGACGCAGATTCATGGAAGCAGCCGGATCCCTGGCTGCGCTGAGCCTCCCTTCATGCAAATCCGTCCCGGAACAAAAACAGGCGCCTGCCGGACGCCGGAATCCGATCGCCCTGGCATCGTATTCCGTCTGGCGTTTCAAGGACGGCCTGCAGATGCAAATGGAGGATTGCATCGACCTGGCAGCTGAATGGGGATTCGACGGGCTGGACATCCTGCACATGCAGATGCTGCGGGAAGACGGCGCCTATCTCAAGGAATTGAAACGCCGCGCCCTCTCGGCCGGCATCGCCCTTTGCGGTCTTTCCATCCATCAGGGTTTCGTTTCGCCGGATGCCGGGGAGCGGAAGAAGCACGTGGATCACACGATACGGATGATCGAAACGGCCTATACGCTCGGCATCCCGTGCATGCGGCTGAACACCGGACGCTGGCGCACCATACCGGATTTCGACGCATTCATGGACAGACGCGGCATTGAGCCGCCGCTTCCGGGCTTCACGGATGAGGACGCATTCCCCTGGGTCATCGAAAGTATCGAACAATGCCTGCCTGCAGCGGAAAAATGCGGCGTGATGCTGGCCCTGGAAAATCACTGGGGACTCGGCCGGACGCCGGAAGGACTGCTTCGGATCGTGGAGGCCGTGGATTCGCCGTGGCTGAAAATTCTCATGGACACGGGCAATTTCCTGGAGGACCCGTACGAAAAGCTCGAACAGGTCGCTTCGCAGACGGTTTTTGTCCAGGCAAAGACCTATTACGGCGGCGGCGTTTACTATACCCTGGATCTCGATTACAGCCGCATCGCAGGCATACTCCGTAAAGCCGGCTACAAGGGATACATCTCCCTGGAATTCGAAGGCGAGGAGGATTACAGGACAGCCATACCGAAAAGCCTGGATCTTTTGAGAAAGGCATTTTCCTGATCGAAATCCGTTGCGGTCCAGGGATTTTGTAAAGAGGATTGCGAACCATTCCTGCAATGAAACCTCGCTACTACAGACGGCGGTGACTCTTCGAGATATTACAAAAAAAATCTTGATGGCCCCAGGGCTGAGCCCTGGAGCCATCGGAGCCCCAAGGAGCGCAGAATTCAACCCTTCAAGAATGATGAATCGCATCAAACCCGCTCACCCCACGGCAAGCTCCGGGGAATGCACTCGCCGACAGACTCATGAATCGCATCAAAAAGGAGATTGAGACATGAAAACCATGAATGGGAGAAGGTCATCCGGCAGCGTCCTGACCGTCCTGCTCACTATTCTGATCTGTGTCCAGGCGTATGCCGAAGACAACATGACGGTGCGGATCACCGCACCGGAGAGCGGATCCAAATGGAGCCCCTGCATAAACATCAATCTGACTGCAGAGGCGACCATACAGACAGGCACGATCAAGAACGTCAAATTCTACAAGCGGGAAGGGCTTCAGTTCATCGGCCAGGCGACCAAGGTTCCCTATACCTTTGTCATGAAGGAGGCGCAGCCGGGTTTCTACGACATCATCGCCAAGGTCACGGACGATGCGAATAACACGGCTTTCTCGGAGACCATTTACTTCACAGTCGGCGAGAATGAGGACGGGAACATGCTGTTCAACGGGGATTTCGAGTGCAGCGGAAAGCCCTGGGTCATGGGATTGACCGGAACAGCCAGGGCCACGGTGGTCTATGATTCCATGGCCGAACTGTACTCGGGCCAGGCCATGATGATGACCATTCAGGACGGCGGAGAGCTGAGCTGGTATATCCAGTACTACCAGAATTTCCCGATTTATGCGGGGCACACCTATTTCGTCAGCTTCTGGGCCGTGGCCATGGAGCCCAAGGCCATCTCCGTCAATTTCCAGGAGAACGGCGGGGACTGGACCGTGCCCTGGCAGCAGGATCTCGAGGTGTACGACCCGGCCCTGTACGGACCCTTCGAATTTCAATGCATGGAAGACGACATCACGGCCCAGTTCAAGTTCATCCTGGGCGCAAACACCACCGAGATCTGGCTCGATCATGTGGTCATCGTGGACAACCTGGCGAATGCCGTACCTGCAGGAGAAGCAGGGGTCTCGCGGACCTTCCACCTGCTGGGGAATCATCCCAATCCGTTCAACTCTTCAACCGCCATCCGGTACAGGATGCCGGCGCCCGGCAATGTGGTTCTGGACATTTTCGATATACAGGGCAGGAAAATCAGGACTTTGTCCGAGGCGTTCAACCAGGCGGGTACGCATCAGGTCTTTTGGGACGGCACGGATGCATTCAGCCTGCCCGTGCCCAGCGGCACGTACCTCTTCAATGTGAAGGCATCCGCGGGCGGAAAATCCTGGTCGGAAAACGGGAAGATGCTGCTGGTGAAATAGTCTGTCCGGACCCCGGGGTCCACCCCGGGGTCCCCTCTTACTTCATCATCACCATCTTCATACCGGCTCGCATGCCGGTCTGCGATTCGATGGAGACAATATAAATCCCGGAAGCAGATCCGTCCAGATCGATCCTTTCCTGCACCTTTTCCCCTCTCCGGGCATGTATCTTTTTATACATGATGCACCTACCGTTTGTATCCAGAATCGAAAAAATCAGTTCATCCGTCCTGTCCGGCATGAATTCAACGGTTGTCCTGGAATTGAAGGGATTCGGATAGTTCTGATGAAGCACGAACCGCTCCGGTGCTTCCAGGCCGGTATTCACGGATGAGCCCCCGGACCCTGCATTCACGATTTCATACCAGAGCGTCTTCTCTCCCAGGCTGAAACGTGCATTGTCGCCTGCGAACGTCACGGCAAGGGGATTGCGGCGCATCCCCCGCTCATCCAGCGGGAAAACGGCGAAAGAGTCCAAAGAGGCATTCCTGAATTCAAGGGAACCATATACCGGTTCGCACAAGGCGATTTCGCCCCCGGGATTCACCAGGGATGTCTTTTCCGGATTCCAGATCAGTCCCCTGTTCTCAAGCCGCGCCGTTGTGACCAGAACCATGCTGCGGGATGATGCAAGGGGCAGCCCGTCCATGGCCACCAGATGGATGGCTGCGAAATCCTCGCCGTCCGTGGTGTGCACCTGATCGATCCGGATGCTTCCGAGATCGATCACCCGGTTTTTCAAGAAACCCGCCGTCCCCTGCCAATAGGGATTGTTGATCGTAAAAATCCCCAGGATACCATCCCATTGAAGCTCCCCGGTACTCGATGAAATCACCTGTCCGGGATCCGCGACAGGCCCGGACAGTACCGTTTGGCCCGCGTTGAAATTTCCGTGTGCAAATCCGTCCGACAGAAAATACGTGGTCACACCGGATTCCGATAAATTCAGCAGCGCCGCGTCCTGGTAGATCTTGGTGTTGTTGAAGACGTCCACGTCTCTGTAATCTGCAACCACCCTGTTCAAGGCAGGCTGGACGCGCCCCTGCCGGTACGGAACAGACAGGATAAACTGGGTCATGACGATCGGATTCATGGCGATGTCGAAAAAAAGGTCCTGCCATTGCTGGGGGTAATTGGTCATATAGTCATAATAAGCGTGGTAAAGAAGTCCGTCCAGGTCGAAGAAACCTCCGTAGGCGAAGAACAGGGCCGGCATTTCAGACTGGTAAGCCGTGGGATAGGGATGGTTGTATTCGCTGATGACCAGGGGTTTGTTCTTCACCCTGCACAAGGGCATGTGGTTGAAGGTCGAATTGTAGGGATCCCTCAGCATGGACCGGTTGTGCATCGTCCAATCCGTGTCCGACCACCCGTTCGGCATACTGGGATGATCCCAGTAGAAATGGGCGTCCATGTAATCCGCCCGGGACTGGGAATAGATCGAAACCAGGCCGTAATAGTTGTTCGTGAATGTGACCGGGCATTTGACTCCGAGCTCCTGCTTCATGTACCCGGCCAGGGATTCGATGTAGCGTCCTTCCACGTCAAAATAGAATCCCGCGTTGTCCCCCACCCTGGCGGCCGAATGCTTCCCGATTTCCGAACGGCGCGTTCTCCGGACGTTGCCCTGCGCGAGGGACTCGCCTTCCTCGAGCCCCTGGCCGGCTGCCTGGACCAGGCTGACACCGTCGAGCCAATAAACACCCTCCGTGGTTCCGAAATCAAACTGGATCACAAAGGAATCAGTAAAATCCTTGGGAGGCGTGAAATACAGCTCTCCCTGCTTCCAATCCGTTGAGGATGCAAAGGAATAGGAACCGTACCATTCCCAGGTCTGGTTTTCGAGCAATTCGATCTCGAACGGATGGACGGCGTCCGCCTTGATGAAAAAAACGAGCCTATAATCCTTGCCGCGCTGAACCGAAAGCGGCTTCGGCTTGATCTGCGCATGCCAACCGGCGGTCCCCGCCTGGGTGACTGTGATCCGGGCGGATTTTGCTCCGTCGTGGGCCTCCGTGGAAAGGACCTGAATGGTCCCTGCCGCGCCGCCCGCAGTGTGGATGTAGGTGTCCCAATAGCCAAGACCGCTTTCAAAGGAACCGTTCCGGATGATTTCCCCGCCTGCCTCCCCTCCTCCCAGCCAGGCGGAGGCCAGCGCCGCATCATCCGGATATTTTTCTGAAAGCCATTGATTGAACAGTCCGTCCAGCTCCTCAGAATAATACACCCCGATCCCGTCCGGATGATCTCCGAAAATGTAATCCGTCTGCCAGGACAG
>JAFGEX010000301.1 GCA_016931355.1 bacterium | reverse complement strand
GGTAGCTATGTTCGGACGGGATAACCGCTGAAAGCATCTAAGTGGGAAGCCCACCCCGAGATGAGATTTCCCCTCCCGCTTCGGCGGGACTGAAGACTCCTGGGAGATGACCAGGCAATAGGCCGGAGGTGTACGTGCGGTAACGCATTCAGCCGACCGGTACTAATCAGTCGTGAGGCTTGACCATTTTTATTTGCTCTAGGCAGATGGTCAGTCTCTTTTAATGAATCAGGACGGAATGCCGCGTTTTCAAAATTGTCGGACATTTTCCGGCAACCATGGTGGAGAGGAAACACCCGATCCCATCCCGAACTCGGAAGTGAAGCTCTCCAACGCCGATGGTACTACTCGGGCGACCGTGTGGGAGAGTAGGAAGTTGCCGGGATTAAATTGAAGGCCCCTGATTTTCATCAGGGGCCTTTTTTTTAAAAAAAGGATCTCAGATATCAGATTCCAGATGAACGATCTCAGATATTTTATCAGATCTGATATCTGCAATCTGCAATCGTTCATCTGAGATCAATTGCATTTATTCTCCCGAACCCCGATCCCCGTTTTTCACGATGCCCGATGCCCGAAGCCCGATGCACGTTTTTTTCCGATCCCCTATTTCCTCAGCGCCGCCTTGGTGAACAGGTATTCCGGAATGTCCTGGTCGAAGGAGATTTCATCCACAATAAATTCCGTGCCCTCGCCTTCCTTGAGCATGTCCTTGAACAACATTCGTTTCGGGTACCAGCGCCCCTCGATCCGGGAGACGTCGGAGAGGTCGAGCCTTTTCAAAAGCTTTCCGCTTTTTGCGTAAAGCTCCTCCTTCAGGGGGACGAAACGCTCCCGGTCCACCCAGAGTATTCTCGATGCATAGGCCATGTCCGGGGTCCTGGCCTTGAGCGTCAGAATCCAGCAATCCCGGCCGGAAACCGTGTCGGACCCGGTTACGGCCGCATCGTAATGCCGCTCCAGGTTCGGATCCTCCATCATGTCTTCATAGGAAAGGTCCGAACCCATGACGGACTGCCTGAGCATATGCCCGGAAATCTGGATGATACGGTCCGTGTGCGGGGAATAGATCCAGAGCCTGTCCTCGAGTTTGAGCATTTTGGTGCCCCTGTCGCGCGAGGGCGCCGTGTACTCCGTGAAACTTTTATCCACGCCCTCTGTAAAGGATCTGGCCTCCAGGGTCCGGCTGCCGCGCCTGCCGTGTATGACCATGCGCGAGGTCGCGACATGGTTCCTGGAGCTCATGTTGGCGTCGATTTTCCGGAGCAGGTCCGTTCCGTCCGGCGTCTGCCCGTAAAGAACGGACAGGGCCGCAAACACACAAACGGCTGTTTTCCTCATGCCTCCAGCTCCTTGAACAGTTGAGCGGTTTTTCTCCTGTATATGCCGATTCCGGCCAGCAGGGATCCCAACACGGTTGAAAAAAGCCCGGGCAGGAATCCGAGCACACCCGCAGTGGGCGTGACGCGCGCCCTCAGGACGAGCGGCATCACCATGGACGCCTCCTTCATGAACGAGCCGATGTTGAGGCCCTTGACCTGCAGCCAGTACGCCAGCGCCAGGCCCACGGCTGTTCCGGTAACCGATCCGGCCGCGCCGACGCATACGGACTCCGCGAGCATGGCACGGAAAACATGACCCTTGCTTTCGCCTATGGCCAGACGGACTCCGATTTCCCCGTACCGGCGCAGCCCTCCGATCAGCCCCGCATTCCAGAGCACGATGGACATGGCCAGGACGAAGACGAAGACGAGAAGGCCTGAAAAGTGGTCGATATAGGCGATCATTTCGGACAGGCCACCCTGATCCTCGAGCCTCTGCATGAACGGCGCGAAATCGTCCTGAACGCCGGCGAACGGATCGTTGAACGTGGAAGCGATACGGCTCACCTCGATGGGATCATAGGATTCGCCCGGCAAAAAACCCAGGATTTCGCCGGCTGCGTCCGGCATGTCGAGCGCCTCCCTGCAGTCTTCAAGATCGATGATCATGGCGCCGCGGTCCATGGCCGCGATGCCGAAGCGTACCGTACCGCATACCGTGAAATTGCGCATGGCCATGTCCCCGTTCATCGTGGTGCCGACCAGAGTGACGGTTTCGCCCGGCTCGAGGCCGAGCCGAACGGCCAGGGTGTCGCTGATCAGCATTTCCCATCTGGACTCTGGAAGGGTTCCCCTGACCAGGGATTGGTCAATGCGCAGCCTTCCGATTTCCGGCGCGCCGGCCGAATGCATGTCCACCGCGAGGCCGACGGCCGTGCCCTGGCTTCGGGTTTCACCATTCTCGTCCGGCACATCCAGAAGGCCCGCGAAACGGATGCGCGGGGACCATTGCGTTCCCGGAAATTGATCCTGGAGCCTACGGCACAGGCTGTCGACGCCGAAAAGGGCCAGGTCGTTCGGGAACAGGTCCGCTTCGCGGGCATAGGCCTTTGTCGTGACCTTCAGGTGGCCTGTCGTGAAACGTGCATTGTAGTCGATGATGTCTCCGAAAACGCCTCCGAGCCAGCAGTGGAAGAACACCGTCAGCGTGACGCCTGCGGTCACGGTCAGGAGAGGAAACAGGGAGCGGTGCCTGTCGCGCAGGAGGCCCTTGATCAGGAACCGGATCATTGGATTTTTCCCCGTATGGCTTCGGTCGGTTTCATCCCGGCGATTTTGCGGGCCGGGATGTAACTCACAATCGCCGTGGTGATAAAAATGACAAGCACGGTCCCGAGCACCAGCCCGGCGCTGTACCTCGGGAAGATCTTTTCCGCCACAATGATGCCGTAACTGCTGTCCGAGGACTGCGGGACGCCGAATCCCCTGGCCGCGAGTACGGCCAGAAAGGGGATCCCGTAAACGGCCGCGATGGCCGCAGCGAGAATGCTGTGCAGCGCGCCCTCCAGCGTGAACAGCCGGATGACCTGGCCGCGCGTCATGCCGAGCGCCATCTGCATGCCGATTTCCCGCTGTCTGCGGAAAATCGAAAGCACCTGCGTATCGAAAATGGCCAGCATGGCCAGGCCCATGAGCGCAACATACAGCACGGAACCGCCGATCGATTTGCTGCGGATGAGCTGGTCGATGTCCGAAAGGAGGAAGGCCGGGTTCTTGACAGTCCATTCCGGCAGGGAACCCGGAAGTCCGGATCCCCGGGAGAGCACGACCAGGGTGGCCTCGTCCGGCATTTCCATCATACGCCTGAGGCTGTCGAGCGGAATCCAGATCTGGCCTGCGTCAACCGACAGGGCGTAGGTCTTGAACACCCGGGCGATGGTCACTTCAGTGGCGTCGTACGCACCGTGGCGGTTCCGCCATCGCACAGTGACCGCATCTCCCTCGGACAGCCCCGTTGTTTCAGCCATGCGGCCGCCCACGACTGCCGGAATCGTCCCGTTCTCCGCCTTCAGGGCTCCGGACGGGATCTTTATAACGGATTGATCCGGGTCGATCCCCTTAAGCAGCACGGACTGCATCCGCCCATTCGGGTAAAAGGTCCCCTGTGCGATCAGCACGGCTGCGGCCCGGCCTTCCTCGATTCGGGACGCCAGTTCTGCCGGGACGGGCCCGTGCCCGTCCGTGAGCGTGAACGGGTCAAAGGGATCGTACCGGCTGTGCCAGCACTGGCCCCCGCCGATCTCCCACTCGATCTTTTCCGTCCTGGCGAATCGGTCCCAGCCGTCCAGAAGTCCCTTGTGCCAGATGATCATGAAATAGCAGAGGGACAGGACCAGCGCGTTCAGCCAGGTCCTGAGGCCCGCGCCTGCGAGATTGCGGAACGCCAGTTTCCATGCCATCATGTTCCGGCCCTCCTCAGGCGGGGTTTTTTCACGGTTTCGTCTTTCGTCACGCGGCCGTCCTCCAGTAGGATTTTCCTGCGGAGATACCGGATCACCTTCTCGTCATGCGTGGCGAAGCAGAAGGTGGTGCCGAAATTTTCGTTCATCCGGACCATGGTCTTCAGGATGTGATGGGAGTTGTCCGCGTCGAGATTGGCGGTCGGCTCGTCCGCCAGGACGATCCCGGGCTTCTTGACCATGGCGCGTGCAATGGCCACGCGCTGGCATTCCCCGCCGGACAACTGGGACGGCCGCGAACGGATCTTGTCGGACAGACCGACCCATTCGAGCATCTCCAGAACAGCCTTGCGCCTTTCTTCGGCCGGTTTCCTGAGCAAAAGGAGGGGGAATTCGACGTTCTCATAGACACTGTAAACGGGCAGGAGGTTGAACGTCTGGAAGATGAATCCGATATGATGATTCCTCAGGTCCGCGGCCTGTTTGTGCGACAATTCGCCGATGGACCTGCCGAGCACCACGGCGCTGCCCTCGGAAGGCGTGTCCAGGGAACCGATGATGTTGAGCAGGGTGGTCTTTCCCGATCCGGAGGGGCCGACCACACCGGTGAATTCCCCGGGCATGATTTGAAGGTCTATCCCCCGAAGAGCGGTGAAATGGCCGCGGCCCATGGGAAAGCGTTTGACCAGGCCCGAGAGCCGGGCGATCGGTCCGTTCGATGCATTCATGATTCCCCCAGTCGGATTTTTAAGGCAGCGTTCTCCGGAGAAACAACGGCTGATCTTCAATGGTTCCAGACGGCCATGACCTCTATCCCTTTTCCCGAATAAAGATTTTCATTTCCGAACCCGGGTCCGATGCGCATCGCCTCCGGATTAAAGAATCCGGTGATGAGGAAGCTCCACCGGTCGAAGTTGCGCTGCCAGCGTATAAAACGGTACCACGCTCCGTGAAGCGGGTCATGGAACAGGATGCCGCTGACCTCGTCCAGGAGGCCCGGCGGATATCGGACGAGCAGCGCGTAGAGCGAAAACGAACCTTCAGGCAGGCCGGAAACATCCATATGAAAGTATTCCGCCAGCGCATAAAGCCCGTTTCCGAGACCCGCCGTGTAGTCCATGCCGGCGCCGAACATCCGCTCACCCGGAAGCAACTCCAATTCCCGCCTTGTCCAGGCGGCCTCACCCCACAGGCCGATGCCGGCATCGAAGCGGATGTCGAGGCCGCCGCGGGTTTCCGCCGCGGTTCCGGAACCGAGGGGAAGAGCACCCAGCAGGCCCTTCTCGAGATCCGCGCGGCGCCTGTGCAGGGAAAGGCCCGCTTCGCCGCGGGGCACGCTCATCTGAAAACGTCCGCCCCATTCCGGAAGGGAGGGATCAGAAGGGATGCTTTCCCATCCCTTCAATTCCCCGTTCCCGGCAAGCGCCCAGATCCACAGGCTGGAATTGCCCGGAGACGTGTAGCGCGCGAGCAGAGCCCACACCCCGTCCGTCACCCTGAGCGGATCAGTCGGATCGATGCGGTCGAACCACATGAGCGGCCGGAACATCACGGACGGGCCGAAGCCGATGTTCTGCAGCCCGGCGCGGAACTCGAACCGGGTCCGGGCCGCGCGCATCCAGCACCGGTACGCCTTCAGGCGGCCCTCGCATGCCTCCCGGGTTGCGGATCCTGCGGCGTTCAGTGAAAATTCGGCTGCAGCGGTCCATTTATCCGGCAGCAGGCATTCGGCAAAGAGGGCCGGCATATAACGGATTCCGGCCTGATGCCGACTTTCGCCTGCCGTCATCCAGGCGGAAGCCTGGCCTTGAAAAACGAGGTTTTGAGCGGCCAGGGGATGCCGGCTGATCAGAACGGAACATGCCAGTAAAAGGGACTGAACGGCCGGCCTGTTGATCCTGAAGGATTCCAACCGAAAATCCCTGCGTATCATCGGGGCCATGGCATTCCCTTCCGTCCGGTTACAGGTAAACCACGTTTTCCGGATGGTACAGGGCCAGGAACAGCAGCATGTAATCCCTGAGGTGGCGCGTGAGCAGAAAATTGTTTCGGATGTGTTCCCTGCCGTTTACCCCGATTTTGTCCGCGTACTCCGGGCTGTTCAGCAGCTGTTTCACGGAGAATGCGGCCCCTTCCACGGAGTGGCACAGCAGGCCTGAATACTTGTGCCGGATCTGCAGCGGGATGCCTCCGACATTCGAGGCCACAACGGGTTTTGCCTTCCAGAGGGCCTCGGCAACGGTCAATCCGAATCCCTCCCGGATGGACTTCTGCAGGATCACGGTGGAAGCCCTTTGAATGGCATTGATCTCCAGGTCGTTCTGCGACATGAGCAGGATATGGATGTCGGGATCCCCCGCCGCCTTTTCCATCACTTCCTTCAGAACAGCGGCGCCTTCTGGATCGTCCGTGGCCGTCCCCCCCGCGAGGATCAGCCTGCAGTCCGAATATTTCTTGACCAGGCGATAGGTTTCAATGACGCCCACGGGATCCTTGAGCCTGTCGAAACGGGAAATCTGCGTGACAATGGGCTTGTCCCGGGGCACCTTGTATTTGGCCATCACCTCGTCCACGGTTTTTTCCGGTATCTCTTTGTTTTTTTCACTCAGCGGATCTATGGACGGGGAGATGAGAAACTGCCTCAGGGGCAGCTTCTGGGAAAAACCGGGTGCGGAAAAAACGGCTGCATCGTACCGGCCGAGGAATCCGGAAATGAAAGCCCACACCTCCGGGAGCGGATCGGACACATCGACATGGCAGCGCCAGATCCATTTGTTGTCCTTCTTTTTACGGATGAGAGCCACGGGCTGCGGATCGTGAATGAAGAGGATGTCTCCATAGATGTCCATTTGCCGGATGTTCTGTTCGCTGGTTTCCAGGAAGATGTCGAAATCCTTCCGCTCCAGGTTCTCCGGCCTGCCGTGCAGGGCATTGTGGAATTTTTTCGTGACATTGAAGAAGGCTTCGCCGCCCTTGATTACATCCCAGCGGCAGTCCACGCCGAGATCCTGGAACAGGGGGATCATCCGGTTCAAAATTTCCGCTACGCCCCCTCCGACCGATGTGGAGTTCACGTGCTGAATCACCCTATCCTTCAGTTTCTCGGCCAGCAGGCGAAGATCGTCGATGACGTTGCGGCCGACGATCGGCTCATAGTCTTCCAGTTTGTTCCGGGTCACTTCGCGATCCCCTTTCTCAGGATGTCCAGAAGGGCTTTTCTCAGGCCCTCCATGGTTCGGGTGTATGGATCGAGACGGCCGATTTCATTCGCCAGTTCGGGGCGCCCGCAGCTCTGCTCGAGCCACAGCGAAAAGTCATTGGTGGGTTTTTCAAGCCGCAGCCGGGCCTCGAAGATGTGGTAATAGATGGAGTCGATGGTGATTTTTCCCAGAATATCGGTGAAATCCTCAAGCGAGGCGGCCGAATGGGAGGTGGGGAGGACGAAACTGACGGATTTCATGAAGTGAAATTCCTCGCCCGGATCGGCGAATTTCAGGGAAACCTTGGGATGGGCGTTCACATAATCCTCCAGGGTTTCGCTGATTTTTTCCCGCAGGCTGCGGATGTCTTTGAACTGCATTGTGTCGATGCTCGCGAGTATCTCGCCGAGCCGTTCTTCGCCCAGGACACCGGTTGTCCAGTAGGCGAAGTCATTCGGCGGTTCAGGCGACAGGTAGAGATGCTGCTGCAGGAACCGGTGCGTGTGATGGTAGATGCTGGATCCCGGGACCTCGCGGATCAACCGGGCCAGCTCCACGAGGCTGGCGGCCTTGAGTCCGGTCAGCTCGGTCAAATGCAGCCGTGTGAAGAAGCGGAACGGCGTTTTTATGGATTGAACGGCTCTATTCATGGGCGGCTCCTTGCATGGCCGGAAGGTTTTTTAAAAATTGCTCCACTGCGCCGGGACCGTTCAGACGGTACCGGGCGGCGGAACGCGGGGAACGCCCGACACGAATCGTGATCCCTTTGCCCCGCAGAGCAGCGAAGGCATCCTCATCGGTCCGGTCGTCTCCGATGTAAACGGGGATGTCCTCCGGGAGGCTGTTCCGGTTCAACAGCCACAGAACAGCGTCTCCCTTGCCCCACGATATGGGCGGCCGGATCTCCAGCACCTTCTTTCCGGTGCGCAAAGCGACGGCTCCCCGGTCTCGCCAGAGCGATACGGCGGATTTCAGAGTCCGCTTGAAAGACGGCACGAGGCCTGGAGCCAGGCGCCTGTAATGCACGCTCAGGGTGAGGTCTTTGTCCTCCAGGATCGCGCCGGGAAAGGGCCGGAGGGCACGGTTCAAAACCGGACGCAGGCATGCCAGAGCCCTGTGATAGGCTCGTGGCAGCGGGGGAGCATAGCGGAAACCCGGGCCCGATATTTCCAGGCCGTGATTGCCTCCGTACGTCATGCCGCGGATGCCGACCCGTTTCTGAATGTCGCGCAGGGACCGGCCGCTGACGACCGTCACCTGGAAACCGGGAGCACGGGCGAGCCGGTTCAGCACTTTTTTAACGGAATCCGGCAGGCGGGCGTTTTCAGGCGAGCGGACGATGGGGGCCAGGGTGCCGTCAAAATCCAGGAACAGGTGAACGTTTTTCCCCCGAATCGCAGGGAGCGGCATTTGCCGCTCAGGCTGCAGCAGCCTCGTCTGCCGGTGCCCGCGTTTGCAGCCGATCCTGTTTCGGGGCGGTCTTTTCCGGGATGGTCTTCGTTTCAGGGGCATCAGGAAGACCTCAGGGACGTCCATTCCGAAATGATCTCGCCGGCCCAGCGATAAACGTTGTAATCCTTCACGATGCGCCGCATCCGCCGCATCCGCCGCTTTTTTTCGGATTCCGGCATCTCGATCGCCATCCGGAGCCTGTCCGCAAATTCCTCGATCGAATAGGGATTGACCAGAACGGCATCCGTCAATTCACGGGCTGCACCCGTGAACAGGCTGAGGACCAGAACGCCGCTCAGGTCGCACCGGGCCATGATGAATTCCTTGGCGACCAGATTCATGCCGTCGTGCAGGGAGCTTACGACGCACAGGTCGGCCAGGGCATAGAACGGCTGTATCTCCTCCGGCGTGAAATGCCTTTTGAAAAAGAGGATGGGTTTCCAGGTCCCTTCAGAGTATTTCCAATTCTTCTTTTCGATCAGCTCCTCGATTTCGCCTCCCAAATCGTGGTACCTCTTGATGTGCGTCCGGCTCGGCGCAGCCAGCTGGATGAACACGAAGCGGTTCTTGTATTCGGGGTATTTTTCAAGCAGGCGGTCCACGGCCAGAATGCGTTCGATCAATCCTTTCGTGTAGTCGATGCGGTCCACGCCCAGGGCGATGATTTTATCCTCAAGATCGTATTCCTTTTTGATCCCTTCGATGTCCGCCTCCAGGCTGGGGGAAGTCCGCTCCAGGGAGTCATCGATGCTGATGGGAAAGGCGCGAACGGCGGTTTCCTTTCCCCGCCGGATGATGCTGAACCGTTCGGTGTCCACGCGGCATTCCAGCAGCCGGTTGGCCGTGTCCATGAAATTGTTGCAATGGACCTGAACGTGAAATCCGAGCAGATCGCAGCCCAGCATGCCGTCGAG
>JAFGEX010000300.1 GCA_016931355.1 bacterium | reverse complement strand
GGGGCTGTCCCGAAAACGCCGGTCCCGTCGTTCAAAAGCTGCGAAAGTCCGCCGAAGGTGTGAAAATAGATGTCCTGAAAATTGTCTCCGTTGATATCAATGACCTTCAGGGATTCCCAGAAGGCGGGATTCAGACGGCGGATTCCGGAAAAGGTCCCGTCCCCGTTTCCGAATGCCACTTCGAGGCCGCTGTCCATGGAAAGGAAGGCGATGTCGAGCGTCCCGTCCGCGTTAAAATCTGCTGCAGCGATTTTGCTCAAGATTTCCAGTACGATGGTATTTCGCTGCACCGGAAATCCCCCGGAGCCGTCGCCCAGCCGGACAACGATGGATTCCCAGTATCCGGGTTCCCCGCGACGGTTTGCGGAGATCACATCCGTGTGCCCGTCGTTGTTGAAGTCGCCGGTCAGAAGGTTCTGCACCTCCATGCCCATGCCCCAAATCGAATCCAGAGACCATTTTCCTTCCCCGTTGACCGCATAAACGTACAGGCTGTCGATCTGTCCGCCTGTGCTCCGGACGATGGCGATTTCGTTTTCACCGTCTTCGTTGAAATCCTGAATGACGCAGCATTCGAATGTATAGGAAGGACGCTTATCGATGAGCGTATCGGACAGGGTGAAAGTGCCGTCCCCCTTGCCGAGCAGGATAAGGCTGTAAAAACGGGGATCCAGGAAAACACCATGTACGGCAAGGTCCTGGTAAACCAAGTCTGTGTAGCCGTCCCGGTTGATATCACCGGCGCATGCCGGAAAGCCCCCTTCGGTGATGCCGAAATCGGTTGCCGGGGTCGTGACCGGCTGGCTGAAATGTCCGGTGCCGTCTCCCAAAAAGACGTTGACGGTGTTTTCATCCGTTTCAATGAAAATGAAATCAACGGCGCTGTCCCCGTTGACGTCCGTTGTAAAGAACCATTCGAATTTCGAATACAGAAACCAGGGACCCTGATAGATCTGTTCGGAGGCGTAGCCTCCTGCAAGCAGTCCGGAATGAAGCGTGATTTTCCCGCCTTCCGTGACCGAAAGGATATCCGCGATGCCATCTCCGTTTACATCGGCTGCGGTAAAGGCTTTCGCTTCAATGGCCAGGTCCAGCCTGGCGGGTTCGAACAGTTGTTGCGCCGCTGTTTGTTGCGGCCGGGGAATGCCGATCGATAAAAGGAGCAGCACGGTGGTGGAAATGATTTTTTTAGGCATGATGCATTCCTCTGCGGATGGAGATGTATCGCCGCCAAGAGAATGGCGTGTTCCTGTCCGAGGCCTCGGGGGCTTCAAGGACGGAACACAGGCGATGCAAAAATAAACGCTATCTTGCCCGGAAAAGAGATCGCGTTGATTTGCTGAATCAGGGAAAGTCGAATGATTGTTAGAATGTATTTCAACGACAATGAAAAATCAAGCCTTTTTTCATCATGAAACACGGACCGGTCATGCTCGGCAAAGGAAGTTTCAACGCCTCAAACCTTAAAAGATGCGCTTGCCGTCAAATTCAGGAACGGAGCCGCCGGCCGGTCAAGGCAAGAGACGCAGATTCGCCGGCTTAAATGCCACAGCCGCACGCTTGTATCTGCATAACCGTGCGTCTCCGGCAAAGGACGGATAGAATTCGCTCTTACAGGAGCCGCCGGGCAGGGTTCTGAGGCGTTCGATCTGCTCTTCAGGGAATACCGCATCGATCGGCGCGCCGTAACCGGGCGGAATCGTGTCGCATTCGCCCGCACGCAGCCTGAATCTGAATGGCCTTGACTTTTTCAACAATTCCACCCATCTTTGAACCTGTTGTGACGCAGCCGTCATGCCGGAGATTGGACCATGCGCATCCTGCGAACGATTTTCTCCCTCATCCTGCGGCGGGAAAAAGGAACGGCCTGTTCCGCCCTACGCATGCTTTTTGCTTTACTGTCTTCGTTTTCTCTGTCCATCACAGCCGCCTTCACCCAGACAACCGGCCCAACAGAGACTTACCGGCGGCAGGAATGGCGCACCTCAGGCCGCATCGAGGAGAATCCGGATGAACCGGACCGGGCGGACAAAGAACAGCCGGGGCCGGGCAGAAATCCCCAGGCGCGGCGATGGCTGGCCCTGTATGATCCGGACGGGCTTTTCATGCTGGATGCATTCGAGAAGGCGCCGCGCGTCATCCCGTTCAGAAACATGACCGTCACGCTGGACTCGCACGATGATTTCGACTCCTATTTCCGCGGGGATTCCCCCCTCCAGCGCATCCAATGCCTGAACACACTGGTGCACGAGCTCTCCCATGCGTTTACGGACCGGCTGGCCTGGTCGCAGGCCGCAGAGCGGAAACTGGCCGTTGAACTGAAGGACCAGTATTTCTGCTATTACCTGGACAGCGGCCGATCCGTGCTTGTCCATGAAACGCCGGGTTTCCCGTCGCGCGACATCCATGCGGATTTCCCGGCGGAATTGCGGACCGAGAGATACAGGATCTATATCCGGCCTTCGAAGCCGGATCTGGGTACGCAAAAGCACGGTGTGTACGGGCTGCTGGACGAGTTCAACGCCTATTTCCAGGGAACCCGGGCCGCTTTCCGCTGCGCACCATTCTTCAGGGAAGAGGCAGGCCGGTCGCCCGCCGTGTGGCTTGATTTTTTCGACGGCGTGCACTCGACCTATTTCGCCCGCACGGAATTCAGGCTTTACATACTCCGGTATCTGCTGCACGCGCGGACAAAGGCTCCGAAAACCTACCGGCTCATCATGGAAAACAGGGAATTCCGGACCGTCTTCAACACGGTGGATTCCCTGTACGGAGCCCTGATCGGCGATTTCTCACGCATGAAGGAGGAGACGCTCGGGGCCCTGGGGCGGGCCGGACACAGGGTCGAGGTGGACAACCGGTATGTGTTCATCGGCAACGAGGGACGGGGGCATTTCCAGGATATTTACCGGAAGCTTGAGAGGGAGATGGAGAAACCCGGATACCGGCGGGTCCTGGAAGAATTGCAGGGGCGCTGAATCCGAGGGCGAATGCAGCGAGCGCATCTCATGCCTTTTTCCCTGCAGATCGAAGGTATCCCGGCATCTTTTCGCCGGAGCGCTTCAATCCGGCAGCCGGCGCGTGACCCGACGAATGGACCGGCGGGCAGGGGAGTTTATACGGCAGGTTTTTCGAGCGAATGCCCCGGCCTGATTTCGTGTAAACTGCAACGCACCTTCAAATTGCGCGGCAGTTTACACATCATACGGACACCCTTTTACAGATTGTGGATTTCGGATCGTTGATTGATGATTGGAAAAACCTTCTCAATCCGCGATCGAAAATCTGCAGATTATCATTTTTTTCTTGTTATTGCCTCTTTTTGATCGTATATTAACGGACTTTTTTCGGGACTTGACCCGGAAAAGGAATCCTCATAAAATGGAGATGATGAAAAGAATCATATGTTGACGGATATCCACACCATGCGGAACATCGGGATCAGCGCCCATATTGATTCCGGCAAGACCACGCTGACCGAGCGGATCCTCTTCTACACGCGCAAGATACACAAGATGCACGAAGTCAAGGGCAGGGACGGCCGCGGCGCCACCATGGATTACATGGACCTGGAACGCGAAAGGGGCATCACCATCACCTCCGCCGCCACGAACGTGACATGGAAAAAGCATGAAATCAACATCATCGACACGCCCGGTCACGTGGATTTCACGGTCGAGGTCGAACGTTCCCTGCGCGTTCTCGACGGGGCCATCCTGGTGCTCTGCGCGACCGGCGGCGTGCAGTCCCAGTCCATCACCGTGGACAGGCAG
>JAFGEX010000299.1 GCA_016931355.1 bacterium | reverse complement strand
GACGGCGGAAAAAAAACTCAGAATCCGCGCGACGCGCCGCCGCCGCCGCTGGACCCCCCGCCGAAACCCCCGAAACCGCCGCCGAAGCTTCCCCCGCCGCCAAAACCCCCGCCAAAACCCCCGCCGCGGGATCCGCCGGAGCCTCCGGAAAGAAAGGCGAGCAAAAGCCAGGGGATGATGCGTCCTTTCGTGACGATGACCAGGAAGATGAAAATCAGAAGCACGGGCAGGCAGTTGCGGTCATCGTCCTCTCCGGGATAGGATTGCGGCGCTTTCAGGCTTCCATCAATGACCACGCCGGCTTCTTTTGCCAGTATCCCCGCGATCCGGGCCATGCCTTTGTAAAGACCCGCACCGTAATCCCCGTTCCGCAGGTCCGGAAGAACATCCCGGTCCAGAATGGATCCGGTCAGTCCGTCCGGCAGTATGCCCTCGACGCCGTATCCGTTTTCAATTCGAATTTTCCGTTCCTCGATCGCAGTCAGAATCATGACGCCGTTGTCCTTTTCCCTGTTCCCGATCCCCCATTTCTGAAAAAGCCGGTGCGCATAATCCTCAACGGTCGTACCGCCCAAATCCTTCACCGTAACGACCACAACGGGCGAGCCCGTCTTCTCAAGCACCTCCTGCGCCAGCGCTTCCATCCGGTGCCGGTATTCATCCTGGATCACGCCGGCGAAATCGTTCACTGCACCGCGGTGATCGGGAAATTCCTGCGCCAGGAGCCCGGCTGCAAGCAGCAGGCAAGCCAAACCCCCCATCATTCGCCTCATCATGATCCCGCTCCATTCTGTTTCGGCAATCCGGCCCGAATCAATCGGTCAAGACCGCCGGATCCGGCCCATTCCCCGAATTCCTTCAAATCACCGCAGTTCATGTCTGAAAAAAGCCGGACGATCCAGTTCGCCGACAGGGGGGAAATGGAAACAACCGGCACTCCCGCATGCACGGCTTCCCACATCTCAATGGCGCATCCCATGCTCGCCTGCGGGATATACACGACCAGGAGCCGGGACTCCCTGATTTTCCGGATATGCTCCATGAAAATCCGCCTCGCCTTGTCGTCCGGATAGGATACGGAATCCGGATGGGCTTCATAGGGGCAAAAAATTTCCGCGTCAGGCAGGGCATTGCGAATCATCCTCTTCAAGGTTTGCCTGTATTCCTGATCATGGATGCGGGTCCCGGGCTGGGAGCCCTGGATGATGCCGCCTATGAATATCGGGATGGTCTTGTCCATGTCCGCATCTTGTCTGAAACTGCCGGTTGTATGGCCTGGCCTGCCCGCCTGCCTCTTTTTCCAATCCCGGAGTGGACGTCCGGCACCCGGTGTAAATCCCGGAGCCCAAGTCCCCGGGAGTCGTCACATGATCGGATTGCCTTCGCGCGTCTTGCCCATTTCCCTGTAGGCAAGCGGCCTCAGGACTTCCTTCCTCGGCTCGCGCATCTGCCTGCTGGGCAGAATGCGTTTGTACTGGATCTTGATGTTCCCGAAATTGACCAGCAATCCGATCGGACTCGAGGAAAGGCCGAGCTGCCTGAGCACCTGCTGTATTTCGATGTCCTTCAGTTCGGTTTGCGCCCGGATGGCGACCACGACGTTTCCCTCCACCAGAAAATCGAGCACGACCGTGCCGATCTGTTTTTCCTTGTACATGGAAGGGAAGGCTTTGTTTTTCTCCAGCGCAAGCCCCTTTTCGGTCATCTCGATTTCCAGCGCAGCCGCATAGAAATCGAGGGGCAGGCCGGGGCCCAGCGCCTTGTGCACCTCCATGCACGAGCCTATGATTTTATAGACTGTTTCGTTCGTCTCTTTTAAGGACATGGATTTCCTCCTTGTTTTGAAAAGAGTCTATCGTGAATGATTCTCATGCCGTCCAGTGTGAGAAAGGGCTCCACATTGTGTATGGCCGGGGACCGGGATGCGATCGCGCCGGACATCCCCCCTGTGGCGATGACCTGAAAACGGTCCCAGGCCAGTTCTTCCGAAATACGTTTGATCAGGCCTTCAACCATGGCAACGGTTCCCCACATGATGCCGGATTGGATGCTGTTCTCCGTCGTGCGGCCCACAATCCTTCCGGGGAACGCGAGATCCACCTTGGGCAGTTTCGCCGCCACCCGGTGCAATTCCTGGGAGGCTCCGGCCAGGCCGAGCGATATGACGCCGCCCAGATAAACGCCTTCCCCGGAGATGACGTCAAAGGTGGTTGCGGTTCCGAAATCAATGACGACCAGCGGGCCGCCGAAACGGGTAAATCCGCCCACCGCATTGCAGATGCGGTCCGCTCCGACCGTGGCCGGAGGTTCATAATCCATTTGAAGGCCGTGGTCCATGAGAGGCGTGACGATGACCGGCTTGAGGCCGAGCCTCTCCGACGCGAGGGATTCAAAAATGGAAGTCCAGAACGGCACGACGGAAGAGATCACGGCCCCGCTGATGGCTTCTGCAGCGAAACGGCCGCCGGCCAGCCAGCCCTGCAGCAGAATCCAGCATTCGTCCGAAGTTTTCGGGGAGCGGCTCGAAAGCCTCCAATGGGCCTGGAGGTTTTTCCCTTCGTAAAGCCCGAGAACCGTTTCTGTGTTGCCGATATCGATTACAAGAAGCATGGCTCCCTCTGTCTGACGGACAAGGACTTCTCCAGATCAAGGACCAGCTCCCTGAAAAGCGCGGCCCGGTCGATCTCGGAGCCTGTGATCTCCTCGAGGGTGGCGGCCCTTTCCCGGATGCCCTCCGGAAAACCGCCGGGCATGCTTTTCACATTCAGGCCGATCCCCAGAACGAGGAACGGGTAAACGCCCCGTTTCTGAGATCCCTCGATGAGCATGCCCGCGACTTTGCGGCCGCCGTAATACAGGTCGTTGGGCCATTTGAATGAGAGCCTGACGCCGGCAATCTTCTCTACGGAACGGATCACGGCGCCTGCAGCGGCCCGGATCAACCGGATGTCCTGCTGCATATCGAACGGACCCCGGAGGATCATGGAAAGCCAGAGGCCCATGCCTGCCGGCGATTCCCATTTCCGTCCCCAGCGCCCCCTCCCGCCGGTCTGCTCCTCGGCCAGAACCATCGTCCCGTGAGGAGCCCCTTCCCTGGCCAGCTTTTTGGCAACCTGATTCGTGGAATCCACACGGGGGAGGAAATGAAATTCTCCGCGGAACGCAGCCCGGTCCAGAATGCGGCGCAGGGCGTTCTCGCTGAAATCAGCCTTCTTCATCTTCCCCTTCGAAATCCTTGAGGGCTTCGGCCTCCGTGTCGTATATGTCGATCACTTCATCCAGATGCGCGATGTGGATGAGAAACTTGCTTTTCTTGTTGAGCTCGCAGAACCGGATGTCCTTCCCGTTCCGTTCCGCCTGCCGGATGGCGAAAAGAAGGGCCCCCATGCCCGTGCTGTCCATCTGCTCGACCTTCCGGAGATTGATGAGGAGCTTGTTCTCCTCGCCGATGATCATGCCCAGAAGCGACGTTTTCATGTCCGGCGCCTCATGGCCGGTGATCCGGTCCGATTGAACCCGCGCCACCAGGACGTCTCCCACTTTCTTCCGTTCGAAATACATACCCTTTCTCCTGAATAATGAAACTGAAACGGCAGCCTCCAGCAAGAGGAACGCCTCCCTGCGCGGACGGCTCTCTCCTTCAACAGACCTGAAATCTATCCAATCAATCCTTCCTGTGCAAAACTGTAGAACCGGTCCCCCGCGATGATCACGTGGTCCAGGACCGGTATGCCCATGGTTTTCCCCGCCTCCACGATCTGGCGGGTCACCGCGCGGTCCTCCGCGGACGGTGCCGGTTCCCCGGAGGGATGATTGTGGGCCAGCACCACTCCGGCCGCGAGATGATCAATCGCGGTTTTGAACACCTCGCGCGGATGTACGAGGCTCGCATTCAACGTACCTTTGGATATGGCCGCATCCCGGATGACGCGGTTCCCACTGTCCAGGAGCAGCACGTGGAATTCCTCCTGCCTGGCATCCCTGAATACAGGCATGAGGCGCGAGGCCACGTCGCCGGGCCCTGAGATTTTAAAGGCCTTCCCGGCCCGGGGGACCTGGGCGCGCCTGCCGATCTCGAAAGCGGCCAGAATGCGCGCCCCGCGCGCTGCGCCGATCCCCTTGAATCTCGAAAGTTCCGCAATGCCGAGGGCAGCCAGATGCTCCAGCCCGCCGTGTTCGGTCAGAAGGGACCTGGCCAGATCCACGGCCGTGACACCGCCCGTCCCTGATCCGATGAAAAGGGCGAGCAGTTCCGCGTCCGTCAATCCCCCGGCTCCCTGTTTCAGCAGTTTTTCACGCGGGCGGTCGTCTACAGGCCAGTCCTTGATCCGGCCTGCCCGGCCGGTTCCTGCGTCCTTTTTCCGGTTCATGCGACCCCCGCCGGTTCCGGTGGACGAAACGCCTCCCGGCCTTTTGCATATTTGGCAAAGACATACTGGCTCGAAAAGAGCGCCAGAAGGAATCCTTCCATGCCGTCCAGAAAACCCAGGCGGATCACGTACATTCTCAAAAACATGAACAGGGGCCTGAGCAGCAGCTCCGGCGCAGCCGGCCGTCTCCCGCGGCCGGCGAGGTCCGCGGCGGCCAGGGAGGTGTACCGGTTGAATTTATCAAAATAATGCCCGATTGAATCATCCGTGTAATGGTCGAGGGGATGCTTCAGGAATCCCGCCTTGCCCGTCAGGATCACGCCTTCATGCACGCGATCCGGGCTGAACCGTCCGCAGTCCCTCCGGAAAAGCCGGATCACATGACCGGGATACCATCCCCCGTACCGCATCCACCGCCCCAGAAAATAGGCCTTTCGCGACAGATGAAATCCGGCATACGGGGTCTTCCCGTCAACGATCCCGCGTATTTCTTCGGCAAGCCCAGCCGGCACGATTTCGTCCGCGTCAATCCACAATATCCATTCCCCGGTCGCTTTTTCAAGCGCGGCCTGTTTCGTACCCCCGTATCCCTTCCAGCTGGAGCGGTAAACCCTGTCGGTATGCCGCCTTGCGAGCTCGGGCGTGGCATCCGTGCTCCCCGTGTCCAGGACCACGACTTCATCCGCGAATGCGACGCTGCGCAGGCATCTTTCGATGCGGGCGGCCTCGTCCCGTACGATCAGGATGCAGGAAAGTCCGGCCATTTTATGCAGGCCCTCCGGACCGCAAACCGCGGTGCTTCCCGACAAGCTGGACCATCCGGTCCAGATCCAGCTTCTCCAGGCAGACCGGTTTGTCGCACTGGCGCTTCCAGCAGGGGGAACAGGGCGCATCGGAAACGACCTTCTCGCCCCTGCCGTAAAGATCGATCTCGGACGCGCAGGACAGGCCGAACCAGGCGATGACCGTCTTCTTCAGGCCGATCGCGATGTGCATGCCCAACGTGTCGCCTGTGATGACCAGATCGCACAGGTTTTCATACAGGATTCCCTGTCTGAGACCTTCGGTGGTCGGGGTGAGGACGGCGTTTCCGGTCAAGGCCTGGATTTCCCGGTTGCGCTCCGTGTCCTCCCT
>JAFGEX010000298.1 GCA_016931355.1 bacterium | reverse complement strand
CCGTCATTCAAGAAGGCGCCCTGGCTGAAACGCAACCGCCTCCAGATCATCTACGATCACACCTGGGATCACTGGACGCACATGTCCGACCGCTTTCTCATCATCAACAGCCAGTTGTCCTTTACGCGCATGGCCTATATCGGCATGGAGCTGGACTGGATGCGCGAGTCCTGGAAAAACATCACCTTTCCCCTGACGCAGATCTGGGCTTTCGGCAACATCCAGGCATTGAAATGGCTTCGTTTCGGGGGTACTGCGGCAATCGGCGACTGGATTTACTACGATCCGGATCCGCCGGTCAAGGGCACAGGCAGACGCGCAGAGCTGTATATGACCGTCCAGCCCGGTGCCAGGCTGTCCCTGTCCGTCACCGGGTACGGCGAGACCCTTCTCCGGCCGGAAGACCGCAGCCGGATCTACACCCTCGCCATCCTCAATACGAAACTGACCTATCAGCTCAACAAATATTTCATGCTCCGGGGCATTGCACGCTATGAGGGCATTGACCAGGAAGACGACGGCGGCAGGCGCCTGCTGCTCGATTTCCTGGCCTCCTTCACCTTCATCCCCGGTACGGTCCTGCATCTGGGATACGGATCCCTGTATGAAAAAAACGCATGGGAACAAGGCGGGTGGACGGACAGGCCTGTGCATTATTATGAGATGAGCCGGGGGTTGTTCCTGAAGGCGAGTTATCTGTGGAGGTATTAGGCGTCCGTTGTTCCAACACCCGGTCGTTCTGACAAAAGGATTTTCATCCCTTCCGCTTCGACACCCCTGAACCCTGTTTGTCACCCAATACCAGAGTTGTCCCGATGAAAAAAGGGCCCGCGCCGTCCTCGTGCGGCACAGGCCCTTTTCCTGTTTTCCGAAAGAACCGCCCCGGCGGATGTATCCGCCAGAGGTTTATTTCTCACGGCAAGACGCAGGGGATGCATCCGCTTCAGATTGAAGCTCCCCGGCAGTGAGCTGCCGGGGAATCTTCGATCTGCAGGGAGAAATTCGTTTATCGTCTCCCACATCGCTCGCAACAAAATGCGGTCGATGCACTTGCTGCCCGAATCAACGCATAAAAATCATTTTTCTCACAGCCTGCCGTCCTCCGGCCTGCAGCCGATAAAAATACAGGCCGCTCGGCAAGATGCGGCCGGCTCCGTCCTTGCCGTCCCAGGACGCCCGGTGCAGCCCGCCGGCCTGATGCCTGTCAATCAGATCCAGTATTTTCTGGCCCATGGCATTGTACACGCTGAGAACGACCCGATCCGCTTCCGGCAGTGTGTAAGAAATTTCAGTGGCCGGATTAAAGGGATTGGGGACATTCTGCGATAAGGTGAACCGTACGGGCAGGCCGGCGGAAGGCCTCTGGTCGACATTCACGGGGCTGAAAGGACTGCCTCCCTGATATAAATCCATATAGATATCCCTGTCATCATCCGTTTCCCGTTTGAATTCATAGGCTACGAGGAAATCGTTTCCGGCCGTTCTGTAGGCGATGGCCGGGTACTGCATGTTCCCTTCCTCGAATTCGGTAAAAGCCACCGGCGTGTTCATGCCCGGGTCTCCGGTGGCCGTCCCGTCATGGTCCAGGAAGGCCATGGAACTGTCCGCGGGATCCAGCCACAGCCTCTGGCCGTAAATGTCCGCCATGGGTGGATACCATCCCGTGTCCTCCCAATCCCGCATGCCGTCCCAGGAAACGGATCGCCAGTCGTTCCACACGACCATGAAAGAGCCCTCGCCGGAGGAATAGGCCAGATTGTTCCAGCTCTGTTCATAAATGTCGTTGCACACCGGGACATTCGGCCAGGTCATCCAGTTCTGCGGCACAGGAGCCGGATCACCGTTCCTATCCACGGGCACCAGGGTGAAAAGGCTGTCCGCAGCTCTCTCCGGTTTCAGGCCCATTCGAAAAGCGGTCGAATCCGGAAAGAGGACCAGCCGCTGTCCGTAGATGTCTCCGGCGCCGTCGCGGAAATCGGACCAGGTCACGAAGAACTCCGGGAGTTCATAACGGTAATCGTATGCCGATTTTCCAAGCACAGCCGTTGGAACGGGGGCGTTGCTTTCAGCGTGGGGGCTTCCCTGAAGGAATTCCATCATCGAGTAGAAGGATTCGCCGTCAAAGCCGACCGGAAACTGCGGAAGCCACGGCGGTCCGGACGGTCCGCCTGCCGGTTTGCCCAGGGCCGGATACGGCACTTCCGCACCGTAGGTGTCCATGCGCATCCCGTTCTTGCCCTTGATCCTCACACCCCAGATGCGGATGCCGAAGCCTGAATAGAATTCCGACTGGGAATATACCACCAGCCATTCATCCAGGATTTTATCCCCGTTATAGCCCAGATAGGCGACATCCGGATAGTATTCATTATAATAAGTGTTGAATGCCACCGGGAAATTCACCGCTGTATCCTCGGTGCTGCCAGGCAGCAGCAGATCGCCGTCCCCGTCCAGGCGCTGGCCGTACACATCGATGTTCTGGACCTGTCCGGAATTCGTTCGCTCTGTGTTCCGTTCATCCTGAAAAATAACCAGATATTTATCAAGGAGGTAATTATACGCCACACGGGGATTGGTCTGGTTGCTGTCCTGATCGCAGATGATGAAGCTTTTATCCGCGAGGGAGTGGGCCGCTGTCACCGGCATTCCGTCCTCGTCCAGCCGGATGCCGTAAATATCGGGATTGCCCCCCCGGTCATCCTGCCATACGACCAGGAATTCATTCCGCTCCGAATTGTAGGCCGCATCCGGAGAGGTCTGATCAAAGTCCGAGTTGCAGATGTTGAAGGGCGGCCCGATGAAGGATCCGTCGGGATTCAGGAGACGGCCGGATATATTGCCGTCCTGCTGCCATACAACCAGACTTTGCTGGGTGGCCGGGTTGTATGCCGCGGAAGGTTTTCTCTCATTCACCTCGCTGTCGGCCACTGCCGTGGGACTGGTGACATCGATACGCGCCCTGCGGTCGAAAAAGGCGATGCCGAGAACCCTTCCGTACGGTTCAACCGTGTAGCTCCGGACAGGATCCTGTTCAGCCGTTTCAGTACCCCCCGGTTTTTTGACAACAAACCGGTAGGTCAGCGTGGTCCCCACCCTGGATCCGGGAAACGTCCATGTGCCTGTGTACACCCCCGGTATTTCCCCCTCGGTCAACTCGATGTCCGCAGCAGACCAGTCGCCCCGCAGAAAGACCTTGTCGCCGCCACCCGGATTGAAGAGACCCAGGGCCTGCTGAATTTTCATGTTGACCCGGAAAACAACCGGATTGGCGAAGGGCTTGACTGCCCCGAAGGAATAGGTCAGCACGGTCCTGCCGTCCACGCTTTTCAACTCGAGCAGGGAATCCCCGGAGACCGCAAAAAGGATCTGACTGGTCTGCGAATTGCCCGGAAACCCGTATCCGATCGCGGTCTGGCCCAGCTTGTTCCATTGTTCCTCTGTGCACAACAGATAGTAATCGAAAACGAGTTTTCCGCCGGAATACTGAGCGGAGCCGCCCGAGAGTGTGATCTCTTTGGGCAGATTCGTGAAAAGGGTCTCCGCGTTGGCCGAATACCAGTATTTGGCCTCCGCCTCGCCGTTGCGCCAGTCGAAAGTGAAATCGGCCTCGTAATAGGTCTGATCCAAGATCTCGAAATTCGCGGTGTAGCCTTCCAGAAGGGTGTCCAGATAGGTTGCCTCTACGCAGAACCATTTGCCTGCCGGAATCTGTGCTGCCGCAGGCCGTAGTCCCAGAAACATCAATCCGATCAAAAATAATGCAAAACGGGATGAATTAGGCATTTTCATACACACCTCCTGGGTTGGAATAACAGACGAAAAAAACGATGTAAAACTGTTGGCTTATTCCCTGGTGTTGAAATCCGCAGGCCAAACAAAGGCTTTTTCGTGCCGGATGTCGAAGCCTGCGGAGGCAAACGTTCATCGCAGCCCGTCATCCGGGAGCCGGTCCTGACGCTGCCGGCCGGCAGCCCAATTTTGGTCATTTTTCCCCTGAATGTCAAGCGAAAAATCAAACCGGCTAAAAAAAACGACGGCCGGCAGACGAATCTGAAAAGGAAATGTGCTGCGGGACCTGCCTTCAGGGAAACCCCGAGTGTCTGAGCCGCCACGCTGGCCACCGGTTGTGTCCCTGATCCCGGCAGCCTGCGGATCAGGCATTCGGATAGAACCGGCGCTGCGGTTTCTTTTCCCTCCCCGGCATTTGCCGCAACGCGGCAGGGCCGGGAGAAAGGGCTTGTTTCTTGAACATTTTTTTTTTAAAATCCCTCCGGAACGTCATCCAGGAAAAAGAATACTGCCATGCCTCTTGCCGTCATGCCCATCCTTAAAATAATGACCGAACTGGCGGCCACAGCCGCCGGCATCGGATCCCAGTGGCGCAGGTCCAAGGAAAATGCGGGTGAAAAGGACATCCACTCCAGATTGAAGGATCTGGAAACCAATTACACCAGCCAGGTGAAACTCGTGGAGGACATGGCCAAAGAGATGAACGAAATGGCCATGCTGATACAGAAGCAGATCGACATCAACAATGACCAAAAACAATACATCCGGAACTTGAAGACATCCGTGATCATCCTTTCCATCTTCTCATTCGCCTGCATACTCGCCATCGGATATCTGATTTTGACAAAACCGTAAATGAATCCTTCATCGCAAAAGACCTGTATGGAGAATGGCATGCATCCGCATCAACTGGGCTGGGATCCATCTTTCGAAAAACAATTCGAACCCTTTCGCGGCCGGGGCCTCTTTCCCCTGCGCATCGTGCGAGAAGACCGGCGCCAATACCTGGCCATGGGCGAAGGCAGGGAATGGATCTGCAGTGTCTCTGGAAAATTCCGGCATGAAGCGGGCGGCAAGGGGGATCTCCCGGCTGTCGGCGACTGGGTCGCCGCATCGACCTTGCCTGCCGAGGGCAAGGCCGTGATCCGCAGCCTCGTTCCACGGAAAAGCGTTTTCCGGCGCAAGGCTGCGGGCGGCCATACCGTGGAACAGGTGGTTGCGGCCAACATGGACTTTGTCTTCATCATCAGCGGGCTGGACCGGGATTTCAATCCCAGGCGCATCGAACGATACCTGTCCCTGGCGTGGGAAAGCGGCGCCCTGCCCGTGGTTCTGCTGAACAAGGCGGATCTGTGCGCGGAAACCGAGTCCAGAAAGATCGAGGTCGAATCCATAGCGCCCGGCGTGGACGTTCATGCGGTCAGCGCGGCTCAGAAAACCGGTCTGGAGGTTTTGGACCGTTATATCCAGGAGGGAAAAACAGCGGTGTTTCTGGGATCTTCCGGCGTCGGAAAATCAACCCTCATCAATTCCCTCCTGGGATACGAACGGCTCAAGGTGAACGAAGTCCGCGGATGGAAAGACCGCGGCCGTCACACGACCACGTACCGCGAACTCGTTTTGCTCCCCGGGGGGGGCATGGTGATCGACACGCCGGGCATGAGGGAACTCGCGGTCTGGGGCGATGAGGAAGGGCTCAAACAGGCTTTCGAGGACATTGAGGAACTCGCCGGATCCTGCCGGTTCAGGGACTGCGCCCATGAAAGCGAGCCGGGATGCGCGGTGCAGGAAGCGGTCCAGAACGGCCTGCTGGAACCGGATCGGCTGGCAGGCTTTCTGAAACTGAAGAAGGAATTCAAATACCTTTCGGACCGGCAGACCATGAAGCCGAGCGCGATCGAGAAGGCGCGCTGGAAGAACATTGCGAAAATGGTCAAAAAGATCAATAAAAGCGGCGAGTGACCGGCCTCTTTTGATTGGAACCAGGAAACATTTCCGGAAAAGCCGCCTTCTTCTTCGCTCCTTTTTTCGTCAAGCGCCTGCCCATGCCCGGCATTGATTAAAAAAACCAGGCCCTTCCGGTCGCCCGGGATTTCCCGATCCCGGGCGCAGCCTTTTCATGCCGTCCGGCCCGGAGTCCGATCGCCCGATGTTTCCCGCAGCCCGGCATGGATCTTCATTATACGGGATTTCCGCATTGCGGGTAATACTTTTTCTGCACCCGGGCCGGAGCGGGGAAGCCAGGCGCTCTCTCACACCGGGATGCCGCAGGCCGTCACCGGGCTTCCCATTCTGCGGCCTGAGGATCCGGGCGGACGTCACTCCCTTCGATCAAGATCTTCCCATAAGTGTTATTTAAATTGAATATTCTTCGTGTGCTCCACAAAAAACCGCCCCTGCGCCGCATCCCGGATTTTCGTCCCCAGTATCGCGAGGTCTTCGACGATCACATTTTCCACCGCATGCTCCGGATCGAATCCGCTCACTATGGAGAAAGGAAAGGGCCCGTCGGTCACCGTGATGTCCCTGAACACCACATTTCTGATGAAACCCCGATGCCTGGAGGCCTGCTCTCTCTCATTCGGCGGAACGCGCAGCACACCGTCCCAGGCGCCGTTCATGTACCTGCGCCTGCGCTCCTCCGGATCCTGCGGCCGGTCCACGCTGTACTGGGATTGAAAGACCGCCAGGTCGATGAGCTTGTGGCGGCAATCCTCCACACGGATATTTTCGAAACGGACATCCTCCACTGCCGCATCATCGCCGTTATGTATGCTGAACGCTGCGCCGCGCTCGACATGGATGATATCGCAGTCGATGAAGGATATGCCGTGGATCCGATCCGCCCTGAGTTCGAATCCGATTTCCAGCGCATTACCCCAGGCCATGTTCCAGAATACTGAATGGCTCACACGGACATCGAAGACATCCGGACCTTTGACACTCTCGCGCGGGTATTTCTCCCTGCCTCCCCAGGTCTTGACCGCGATGCAATCGTCGTTGTTGCGCAGGAAGCAGCCGTCCACGACAATCCCGGATGAACCCACGATATCCACGCCGTCTGAACCGAATTGCCAGTTCACCTGTTTGATCCCCCGGATCTGAACATTGCGGCAGAATTGCGGAACGATCGTCCAGGTCTGGCTGTCGAGGATGAGCACCCCCTCTATGGCCACATCCTCGCAGTGCAACAGGTCGATGATGCGTTTCTTCCTCTCCGCGTTCCTGAACACACTGCCGTCGATGATCCCGCGGCCGGACACCCGGATATTTTTCGCATCTTCCGCGACAATGTTTCCCCGCAGAACGGCTCCGCCTTCGACATACACGCGCTCGCCGGACATCAGTTTGATTTCACCCGCTTCATGAATCCTGCCTGCCCTGAAAAACCGGACCCCGGCATCCGAAGAATCCGGGACATCCGTCTCCGGAGCATCCGCGAACAAGTACAACGGCCTCACAGGCTCTCCGTTGAGCTCGACGCTGAGAAAGCAGGGTTCGTCAAGATCAAAACAGATCACGTTATCTTCCAGTACAGGCCGGATGCCTGCATGCGCAGGCCGTATGTCCACCCGCTTGACATCATGGGATGGGAAAATTTCGACAGGAACCTTTCCGCTGAAGGAGAACTGCGTGAATGCGGCAACCTCGCAGGTGTGAACGAAAAGCTCCTTTCCGTCGACCTTCACGCGGAAATCCCCTGCCCGGGGCCTGCCTTCAGGAGCGGGGTAAAAAGTAAGACCACCGGTAAAAGATATGGATGAAAACATCGTGATAAAAACAAAAACAATTATTTTTATCATGTCTCCTCCTGTTTTTCCTTCAGTTCCACAGATACGGGGTTCTCCGTATGATACGGACACACCCGGGGAGAAGCAGGCACCAGGCGCCGGACAGGGTGACCTTTTTGAATCTCCCCGCAGCGAGCAGATGGGAATTGTTGATCTGTGAAGAAAAAGACATTCGGACCCACCCGCTTTCATCGCTGCAAACCGCAGGGAATATACACACCGTCAAACTTAAAACCTTCGGATCGGAAAATCCGGCCCCAACCGGCGGGCCAGCCGGCCCCGGGTGGTCATGCAATTGCCGGAGTACACAGTCTCCGGGAACAGAAACCGGGAAAAAAGGTCTGCAACCGAACACCGGCCCCGCTGCCAGCCGCGGGGAATGCGCCAGCCGCAGGATGCCATGCCCGTATCCCTTCGATCCCTACAACATGAATGGTTGAAGTTTAAGCAAAATAATCCGGATTTCCAATGCTCAAACCGGATCAGCAGGCCGTCGCCCGCCGGCCGGGCCGGTTGTGCCGGAAAAAACACAGCCCGCTCGGTTCTTTTTTCTTGACTTTTACGATAATATTTGATTGATTGACCCTGAATCAAGGAATCCATTTTTCCATAGGCGTATCGATTTTCCCCATCCAAACCGGCGGAAGGCAGGTTTTCCTTGGCCAAAAGGCGTATCCAAAACCTTCTTTTCGTCCCCATCAGTCTCCTGCTGCTTTCCGGTGGCATTGCCGGATTGATTCGCGCCCCCCTCTGCTCAAAAAACTCCATCCGGTGGAAAACATCGGAAGGGCGGATATTTGTTGCGGATATTCTGGATTCCACTGCAGCAGGAGCCGGCATACGGGCCGGTGATGCCCTGCTCGAAATGGACGATGAACCGGTCACGAGGGGAACGGACGTGGATTTCCTTTTCGAGAGCAGGGAAAGCGGCCGGACCATCCCGCTGCTGGTCGAACGGGGGGACGCGGAATACAGGCTGTCCCTCGTCCTGGTCCCCAAATTCAAGAATTGGTTTATCCTCCTGAACGGACTGCTCGGTGTGCTTTTCTGGGCGGTCGGATTTTTCGTTTTTCTCAAAAAACCGGAGGTCCGCGCCGCCCGGATTTTCGGCTGGGGCACTGTAGCCATCGCGTTCACGATACTCATGGTGCGCCCCGGATTTCCATATTCCGGACATACCGCTGAATTCCTGCTTCCCGTGGTTTTTCATTTGACGTACCCCCTCATCCCGGCCTTCATCCTGGCGTTTTTCCTCCTCTATCCTGATGAGAAGTCCGTGACCCGCAAATACCGCCTGCTGCCGGCAGCACTCTTTCTCCCGGCATTGATTTTCGCCGCCCTGTTCACAGCCACCTACCTGCCCGCGATCCGCGACCGGTCTCTGGAATCCTTTGCGAAATACGGCAAGATCTACAATTTCTTCCGCGCCTATTTCATCCTCTATGTTTCCATCGCCATCGGAAGCCTCATCCATTCCTACCGGTGTTCGGAGAGCCGGGAAAGCCGGAGGAGGATTCAATGGATATTGTGGGGCCTTTCGTTCGGAATGGCCCCGTTCCTGTTCCTGTGGTATCTGCCGATATCCCTGGGTTTGAAACCGCTGATCCCCGAGGAAATGAATTACCTATTTCTTCTCTTCACTCCTCCGGCCTTCCTGTTTTCCATCCTGAAATACCATGCGCTCGACATCGAAGTCATCCTCAACCGCAGCATTGTGTACGCGATCCTGACCGGATTGATCGTATCCGTGTACCTGATCCTGACCGGCCTGGCCGGTCATAAGCTGTGGATGGCGGCCCGGAAACCGGGCGAATGGTTCACTATCGGCTTCACGCTTGCAGCGGCCGTTCTGTTCAATCCCCTGAGACGACGCGTTCAGACCTTTGTGGACCGGCATTTTTATAAAATCAGATACAACTACCGGATGGCCATCATGGAATTCAGCAATGCGGTGACCTCCGCCGGCAGCCGCGAAGGCCTGATCGGGATGTTCATGGACAGGGTTCATTCCGCCGTACCGACGGATAAAATGGCGCTCTTTCTGAGTCAGCCACCCGGCCACGTTTTTGAGGTGGCCGGCTGCAGGGGGATTCATCCCGATGAAAGCAAAGCCGTTGAGAAGGACTGCGAAATCGAACTGGCACAAATCGCAAAGAGACGGAAAGCGACCTTGGCAAAAATGAACAGGGCCGAAATGAAAGGCATCGATGTACTGCCGCCCGGATCATGCATGGACAAACTGGGCATCGAACTGCTCATCCCCGCCCTGCTGCAGAAACGGGTGGCGGGCTTTCTGGGCATGGGCAGGAAGCTGTCCGGAGACAGGTTTTTTTCGGAAGACCTCGGTCTTCTGATTCCGATGGCTGAACAGGCCGTCGCCGCTCTGGAGCGCTTCAGGCTCCAGGAGGCGGTTCTCATTGAAAAGGCCGAAAAAACCAAATTGGAGGATCTCAACCGGCTGAAAACCGAATTTTTGTCCCATGTCTCCCATGAACTCCGTTCGCCCCTGACCGCGATCACCTGGTCCACCGGCAATCTGCTGGACGGCATACCGGAGAAATCGAGTCCGGTGGTGCGTCAGGTGATCGCCCAGATCGACGAATGCGGCCGCCGGCTCGACCGGATGATCGGGAACCTGCTGGACATCACCAAAATCGAAGCGGATCGAATCGAAATTCAGCCGGATCCCCTGAATGTTTCAGACGAAATTCAGGGCGCGCTTTCCGTCCTGAGGCCCCTGGCAGAGGAGAAAAAGGTCCGTTTTCAGGTAAAGGCGCCGCCTGATTTGAAGGTCCTGGCAGACCATGATGCATTTAGGACCATTCTGACCAATCTGATCGAAAACGCCGTCAAATATTCCCCTCCGGGAAGCCCGGTAGGGATAGAAGCAGCCGCTCCGGATAAAGCGAATGCCGGCATGATCGAATTCTCCATCCGCGACCGGGGCTCCGGCATCCCGAAGGAAAAACAAAATGTCATTTTCGAAAAATTCGAACGTTTAAAATCAGGTTCTTCCGCGAAGGAAAAAGGGCTCGGACTCGGGCTTTACATCGTCAGGAAACTCATCGAATTGCAGTCGGGCCGCATCCGGGTCGAAAGCGAACCGGGTAAGGGATCCGTGTTCCATTTCAAGCTGCCGGTCTCAGAAACGGTTCGCCGGCAACCGGGGGGATGAAACATGCCGAACGAAAAAATTCTGATCACCGATGATGAAGCATCCATCCGCACCGCGCTTGCCGGCCGTCTCACGGCGAACGGCTATACGGTTTTTCAGGCTGAGAACGGCAGGCAGGGGATCGAGCTGGCCCGCAGCGAAGAACCGGACATGGCCATCATCGATCTGCAGATGCCGGAAATGGACGGCATGGAAATGCTCAAACATCTCCGGGAGGAATTCCCCGAACTGACGGTCGTGATCATGTCCGGATACGGGACGATTGAGAAGGCGGTCGAGGCGATGAAGCTGGGCGCCTTCGACTTCCT
>JAFGEX010000297.1 GCA_016931355.1 bacterium | reverse complement strand
GATGTGGAGGCCTCGCTGCGCATTGTGCATCTCATCCGCGAGAATTATAAAAAGGTGAATGCCCTGGTGCCCCTGGAATGCGCTTCGGCAGCCACCATGATCTCCCTCGGAGCGGACCGTATACTCATGGGCCCCCTCGCGCATCTCACGGCCATCGATTCCTCCCTCAAACACGACCTGTCGCCCATAGACGAAACGGAGAACAGGCGCGTCAGCGTATCCCAGGACGAACTGGTCCGAATCGTCAGCCTGTGGAACAAAAACGCCCGTGACCATCATACGAATCCCTATTCGGACATTTTCAAGTACATCCATCCCCTTGTCGTCGGGGCTATAGACCGGTCCAGCTCCCTGTCCATCAAAATCTGCAGGGAAGTCCTCTCCTATCACATCAGGGACAGGGAGGAATGCGAACGGATCAGCATCCATCTGAACTCGGACTACCCGTCACACAGCTATCCGATCACCGTCCGGGAGGCGGCCGGGATCGGACTGAACGTGGCTCCGCTACAGCCTGAGATCAACGATCTCCTCCTGGACATGAACACGCTCTATTCGGAGATGGCCCAGAAGGCGCTGACGGACTACGACGAGAACAACTACCACGACAACGAGATTCTCAACATCGTAGAGGCCAGGGGCATACAGGTCTATTATCAAAACGACAAGGACTGGAATTACATCAAGGACGAACGGCGCTGGCAGACGCTCAACGACGAGAGCTCCTGGAGAAAAACCGAGCGAACCGGCGGAAAGAAGGCCAGCACGGTGCTGCACATCCGATGATCCGAAGGCCGGCCTCCTCCATCCGGTCCGTCGGGGCGGTACCGGAGCCGGCCGATCAATCCATTCCACAGGAGTTGAATATGACCCGCTTTGACAAACGCCTGAGACCTGAAACGCTTCTGCTGCACGGCGGGCAGGAACCGGATCCGGCCACAGGTTCCAGGGCTGTCCCGATTTACCAGACGACCTCCTTCAATTTCAGGGATTCGGACCAGGCGGCGGACCTGTTCGCGCTCAAGACATTCGGCAACATCTACACGCGCATCATGAATCCGACAAACGACGTGCTCGAAAAGCGGTTGGCTGCCCTGGAGGGGGGAATCGGCGGGCTCGCCACAGCCTCCGGCCAGGCGGCGGTCTCCATCGCCCTGCTCACAATCGCGCAGGCAGGGGACGAAATCGTATCCGCAGCCAACTTGTACGGCGGTACATACACGCTTTTCCGCTACACGCTGAAACGCATGGGCATCACGGTGCATTTCGTCAATTCCCAGGACCCGGCCGGGTTCCGGAAAGCCGTCACACCGCGGACAAAAGCCATCTATGCGGAATCCATCGGAAATCCCAGGCTCGACATCGCGGACATCGAAGCGCTCGCAGGCATCGCGCATGAAGCCGGAATACCTTTGGTCATCGACAACACCTCCGCGCCCTATCTCCTGAGACCGATCGATTTCGGCGCGGACATCGTCGCCTACTCCACAACCAAATGGATCGGCGGCCACGGCACCTCCATCGGCGGCGCCGTCGTGGACTCCGGAAAATTCGACTGGACGAACGGAAAGTTCCCGCTGGTGAATGGTCCGGATCCCAGCTATCACGGCATGGATTTCGTCAAGGATCTGAAACCGTACGGCAACATCGCCTTCATCACCAAGGCGCGGGTGACCCTGCTGCGGGACCTGGGTCCCTGCATGTCCCCCTTCAATGCGTTCCTCTTCCTGCTGGGGCTCGAAACTTTGCATCTCCGCATGCCCCGGCAGTCGGAGAACGCGCTGGCCGTAGCCGGGCATCTCGAGAAGCACCCCTGCGTCGGATGGGTGAATTATCCGGGGCTCCCATCGAGCCCGGAAAGGGACAGGGTGAAAAAATACCTGCCGATGGGCGCGGGGTCCCTGGTCGGATTCGGAATCAAAGGCGGGCGCGAGGCAGGCAAGCGGTTCATCGATTCGCTGCAGCTTGTCTCGCATCTGGCCAATATCGGAGACGCCAAGACGCTCGCCATCCATCCGGCGACCACCACGCATCAGCAGCTGTCGGAAGAGGAGCAGAAGGCCGCGGGCGTCACACCGGACTACATCCGTCTCTCCGTCGGCCTGGAGCACATCGACGACATCCTGGCAGACCTGGACCAGGCCTTGTCAAAGAGCAGACCCTGACGCGGCCGCGGGCGGAGGATGCGTGCATGGAGAAAGTCTGCGATTCCATCCTGGACACCATCGGCGGGACGCCCCTGGTCCGCATCAACAGGATGAATCCGAATCCCGGATGCCGGGTTCTGGCCAAACTCGAGTACTTCAATCCTCTCTCCTGCATCAAGGAGAGAATCGCCTCGGCCATGATTGAAGCAGGGGAACGCACCGGAAAAATCCGCAAAGACACGGTCATCATCGAACCGACGAGCGGGAATACAGGTATCGGCCTGGCTCTGGTATGCGCCGTAAAGGGCTACCGGCTGATCCTGACCATGCCCGATACAATGAGCATTGAACGCCGCAGCCTGTTGAAATACCTGGGCGCGGAGATCGTTCTGACGCCCGGGGACAGGGGCATGCAGGGCGCTGTGGACAGGGCAGCGGCGCTTGCGAAACAGGTTAAAAACAGCTACATTCCCCAGCAGTTTGAAAATCCGGCGAATCCGGAGGTGCATCGCAGAACCACAGCCGTTGAAATCTGGAACGCCACAGGAGGCCAGGTGGACTTTTTCGTGGCTGGAGTCGGGACCGGGGGGACCCTCACGGGCGTGGGCGAAATGCTGAAAAACAACAATCCCTGGGTCAAAATCATCGCTGTGGAACCGGACGCCTCTCCCGTGCTTTCCGGCGGCGCTCCGGGCAAGCACGGCATACAGGGCATAGGCGCCGGGTTCATCCCGGCCGTACTGAACCGGGACATCCTGGATGAAATCATCCGGGTGAAGGATCCGGATGCCGGCAAGACCTCCCGCAGGCTGGCGCGCGAGGAGGGCATTCTCTGCGGCATATCCGGTGGAGCAGCCATGTGGGCCGCACTGGAGGTGGCCCGAAGACCGGATACGGAAGGGAAGACGGTCGTGACCGTGATTCCGGACACCGGCGAACGCTATCTTTCGACCTGGCTTTTCGAGGAGTGAAGCGGCATGAACCGTTCACAAAATGTCGGGCTTGTCAAACCGCAGTTCTTCGAATTCGCAGCGCCGCCGCATGAAATGAAACTCGCCTGCGGCCGGAAGCTCGGCCCGGTCACCCTGGCATACGAAACATACGGGAAGCTCAACGAATCCCGGAACAATGCCATACTGGTGGAACACGCCTTTTCCGGAAACGCGCATGCGGCCGGCTATCTTCATCCCAAGGACAAGCACCCGGGCTGGTGGGACACCCTGATCGGGCCGGGCAAGGCATTCGACACGAACCGGTATTTCTTGATTTGCTCGAACATACTCGGCGGATGTTCCGGCTCCACGGGACCGTCCTCTCTGAATCCCTCTACGGGCAAGCCTTGGGGGCTGTCCTTCCCGGTGGTCACCGTTGCGGACATGGTGGAGGCCCAACGGCATCTGATCGATCATCTCGGAATCGGGAAGCTGCTCTGCGTGGTCGGCGGATCCATGGGGGGCATGCAGGCCCTGCAATGGGTGGCCTCCTATCCGGAACGCGTGGCATCCGCGATTCCCATCGCCACAACGCTGAAGCATTCACCCCAGCAGATCGCCCTGGACGAGGTGGGACGCCAGGCCGTCATGGCGGACGACAGCTGGAGGCACGGCAATTACTACGAGCACGGCCAGCCGCGGAAGGGGCTTGCCCTGGCGCGCATGATCGGACACATCACGTATATGAGCGACAAGTCCATGGAGGATAAGTTTTCGCGCAACCTCAAGGACAAATCCTTCAGCTATTCCTTTTCGTCGGATTTCGAGGTCGAGGGGTATCTCCGTTACCGCGGGGACAACTTCGTCAAGCGTTTCGACGCCAATTCCTATCTCTACATCACCAAGGCCATGGATTATTTCGACCTCTCGGGCGACCGGCTTTTTCCGGACGGCCGCACGGTTCACACGCGCTTTTTGATCATCGCCTTTCAATCGGACTGGCTTTACCCCGCCTATCAGTCCAGGGAGATCGTGCATCTTCTGAAAACGCGCGGCGTGGAGGCGACTTACTGCGAAATCAAATCAACCTACGGGCATGACGCGTTCCTGCTGGAAATCGAAGAGGAAACGCATCTGATCCGCCATTTCCTGAAGAAAACCTTTCAAGTCGTTTCGGGGGGATGATTCTTGCGCCTGGACCATTCCGTCATTCTGAAGATGATAGAGCCTGACAGCCGTGTCCTGGACCTGGGATGCGGGACGGGCGAGCTCCTGGCCGGCCTGGAGAAGGAAAAGAACGTGCGCGGGCAGGGCGTGGAACTGAGCGAGGCCGGCATTTACCAATGCGTGGAAAAAGGCGTCAGCGTGTTTCACAGCGACATCGATTCCGGGCTTTCCGGTTTTCCCGATCATTCATTCGATTACGTCATCCTGAACCAGAGCCTGCAGGAAGTGAAGAACGTTCAGCAGGTGCTGGCCGAATCCCTGCGCGTGGGCGGCCGCGTCATCGTGGGCGTGCCCAATTTCGCCCATGTCCGGGCGCGCCTTCGCCTTTTCTTCAGGGGGCGCACGCCCATGACCAAATCCCTCCCCTACGACTGGTCGGACACGCCGAACGTGAGGTTCATGAGCCTTTCCGATTTCAAAACCTTCTGCAGGAAAAACGGGATACGCGTCGTACACCAGAAATACCTGGGATCCAGCCGCATCCTGCATGTTTTCCCGAATCTGCTGGCCCTGAACGGGATTTTCATGCTCGAGGCAGGTTCATCGTCAGCAGCACGGTCCATCCCAACCGCACCGGGCTGAGCCCGGCCGCGGCTTTCCTCCGGAGCCGATCATGAAACGAATGATCTTTCTCCTCGAATTCCTGATTCTGACCGGCATGGCCCTTCCGAAAAACGGTCCGCCGCCAGCAGTTTCGGGATCATGCCCGGATACGTACTCTGCCGGTGTGGCTGTCTCATCGGATGGACAAAAATGGATAAGACCCAGGCTGGGCCTGCTCTACGGCTTCAACAGCGCCAGGTTCATCCAGACCGAATCGGGCACGAAAAACAGGAACGGGCATACGGCAGGCCTTTTTATCTGCTGTCACATCAATCAGAATGCAGCCTTCAGACCCGAGATCCTGTATTCACAGAAAGGCTCCAAATTCGAAAATTTCCAGACTGAATACAGGCTCCAATACCTGGAGATCCCTCTGCTGGCCGCCTTTTATCCCGTGAGGCATGTTCAAATCCATCTGGGCCCTTCCATCAACCTCTTTAAAAAGGCGACTTCCGAAACCTCAGGCGGAATCGATTCGTCGCAGTTCCGCAGACAGACCCTGGGGATTGTTTTCGGTGCCGCACTGGAATACAGATTCCTCTTCCTGGGATGGCGGTACACTGCGGATCTGCTGCCTGTTTTCGAGACAGGCGGCAGCGCCAGAAATCAGGTCCTTCAGCTGAATACCGGGATCATCCTGTAACCGGCCGGATACCGGATTGAAGCTCCCCGCCGCAAGCGGCGGGGAATCTTCGATCTGTAGGGAAAAAGACATTTATAGTCGCTCGCTTACCCCGGGGCAAGCCCCGGGGAATGCGCTCGCTACCAGATTCAAGGATTGGACGCACAGGGAAACCGCCGCGCCCATGATCAAGATCCAGCATCCGGAATTCGAACTGTGGGGTACGGGCATTCATGCCCGCTCAGGCGTGTCCTGCGCGGACTGCCACATGCCTTATGTCCGCAGGGGAAGCGTGAAGATTTCGGACCACTGGATACGCAGCCCGCTTCAGCATGTCCATGCCTGCCGGACCTGCCACCCTTTTGATGAAAAGGAGCTCCGGGACCGCGTGGCGGAAATCCAGGACAAGACT
>JAFGEX010000296.1 GCA_016931355.1 bacterium | reverse complement strand
GTTCAGCAGAAAACACTGCTTGAAGCGGTTCAGGAGGGGAAGCTGGATGAGTCCATGCTTGACCGCAACATTGAAAACATACTCAACATGGTGCTGAAAAGCCCCTCATTCGCAGGCACGGATCATTCCAATAAACCGGACCTGAAGGCGCATGCGGCTGTCGCGCGGGAAGCGGCGGCGCAAGGGATGGTGCTTCTCAAGAATGAACGCGAAACCCTTCCCCTGAAACCGGGCGCCAGAGTTGCCCTGTTCGGGAACGCGGCGTACGAAATGATGACGGGGGGAACGGGGAGCGGGGATGTCAACGAAGCCTACAGCATATCCCTGCTGCAGGGACTGAAAGAGGCGGGATTCAAACCGGATCCGGATCTCGCTGAAACCTATGCTTCATACAGCGCTGAACAGAAGGCGAGCCGCCCCAGGCAGTGGATGCCTTTCATGCTGCCGCCGCCCATACCCGAACGCGCCGTGCCGGTTCAGGAAATTGCAGGAATCGCCGGCGCTGCGGATATGGCTTTAATCGTCATCGGCCGCAATTCGGGCGAGTTCACCGACCGCAAGCTGGAGAACGATTATCATCTGAGTGATGTTGAAAAGACGCTTCTGCAGGATGTCGCAGCCGCTTTTCATGCAGGGAAAAAGAAGGTCGCCGTGATCCTGAACATCGGAGGCGTGATCGAGACTGCGGGCTGGAAAAACCTGGCTGATGCGATACTCCTCGCCTGGCAGCCCGGCCAGGAGGCGGGCCATGCGGTCGCAGACGTGCTGTCCGGAAAGGTGAATCCCTCCGGCAAGCTTGCCACCACTTTCCCGCTGGATTACACGGACCTGCCCTCTTCCTCCAACTTTCCGGGGACGGTTCTGGAAGGGCCGGATCCCAACAACAAGTCGTTCATGTCCGGGGACCGCGCGGCAGAGGTACGGTATCAGGAAGGGATATGGATAGGCTACCGTCATTTCGTGTCGAAAAAGACAAAGACCGCCTATCCGTTCGGATTCGGCCTGTCCTATACGACATTCCAATATGAAAAAGCAGGTATCGATGCCAAAACAATCAAGGACCGATTCATGGCGATCGTGACGGTGAAGAACACAGGCAAGGTCGCGGGCAGGGAAGCAGTGCAGCTATACATCAGCGCCCCTGCCCAAAAGATGGAGAAGCCGGAATACGAGCTCAGGGCTTTCGGCAAAACCGGTCTGCTCGAACCCGGAGAATCGGAGACTCTGACCATTCTTCTGGCCCCGATAGACCTGGCTTCCTTTGATGCAGAAAGGTCTTGCTGGTCCGCAGAGCCGGGCCAATACACAGTGCTTTTTGGATCGTCTTCAGAGGATATCCGGAAGACCGTTTCGTTCAGGCTTGAGGAAGAATGGACCAGCGGAAAACTCAACAAGGCGCTTGCTCCGCAGGGGGAGATTTAAAATCGGGAATCGGGGATAGGGGATCGGGGTTCGTGAAAGACCGGGAATGAAAATTAGGGGATCGGGAAAGAAAGGGACCCGGGAATAGGGAATCGTGGTTCGGGCAAAGACGTTCATCGTGCTTCGTGCATCGGGCATCGGGAAAAGAAGGGGATCGGAGTTCGGGGATAGGGGTTCGGGTATTGAGAATTGCGGATTTTTGATTGTGGATTGAGAAAAATGTTTCAATCAGCAATCCGCAATCCAAAATTAAAAATCCGATCCATCTGGATTGCGGCCGCTTGATGCAGGGGGAGGGTTGTCATCCCGGGTAAAACGGGCGCAAGGATTCCGGGCAGCGTTTTTGATTCCTCCATGCAACCTGTGGCAGAGAGCCGCACGCCCGGGATCTTGGACGGGATCAGGAGTCAGAAATTTCGGATTGTTGATTTTGGATTTGTAATTGCACCTTTTTGAAATTAAAAATCCTCAATCCACAATCCAAAATAATCAGGAGGATCACATCATGATCCGAGTACACGCAAGGCTTTTTCCGGGAATCCTGCTCATCTGTTTCCTGGTTGTTGCCGTCTCTTCCGCGCAGAATTTCCAGCGGGAACTGACGCCCGGCGACACATTGAAGTCCGTGCGCATCCTTCAGGACAACCGGGTCGCGTTTTATGTGTACGCGCCCAAGGCTGCGGAGGTCGCCCTGGGCGGCACGGACATCCCGGGTTTCGGATTCGGAACCGGCGGCAAGATGACCAAAAGGCCTGACGGTGTCTGGGAGGCTTTAATCGGCCCGATTCCTCCTGGATCCTACAGGTATGTTTTCAGCATAGACGGCGTCTCCGTGGTGGATCCCAGGAATCCGTCGACCAGCGAATCCAATGCCAATACGTGGAGCCTGTTTCACGTCAGCGGCGCTGAATTTATGGATACGAAGGACGTCCCGCACGGGGCCGTGGCTGAAGTCACTTACTTTTCGAAATCGCTGAACCGGTTCCGGAGGATGCATGTTTACACACCCCCCGGATATGAGGCCGGAGCTGAAAAATATCCGGTCTTCTACCTCCTGCACGGCGCATTCGACTGCGACGATTCCTGGACATCCGTGGGACGCGCCGGGTTCATCCTCGATAATCTCATCGCGGACAAAAAGGCGGTACCCATGGTGGTGGTCATGCCTGCGGGCCACACCGGGCCTTTCCGTTTCGGGCCCCCGTCCGGCGAGTCGGAGAGACCGGCCAGGGACGAGTTCATCGAGGATTTTCTGAACGACATCATGCCTTATGCGGAGAGCCATTACCGGGTTTACACAGACCGCGCTCATCGCGCCATGGCAGGCCTGTCCATGGGCGGCGGCCATACCCTGAACATCGGCATCCCGCATCTCGATCTGTTCGCCTGGCTCGGTGTGTTCAGCTCCGGAGCATTCAGCACTGCGCCCGGCGCCTTCGGCCGGTCCGGCCCGACCTGGGAGGAGCGGCATCTGGAATATCTGGACAATACCAAGCTCAAGGAAGGATTGAAACTGATCTGGTTTTCAACCGGCAGCGAGGATTTCCTGGTCCAAACGTCCAGGGAAACAGTGGAAATGCTTAAAAAGCACGGCTTTGACGTGGTGTACAAGGAATCGGCCGGCGGCCATACGTGGTCGAACTGGCGCGATTACCTGAACGCATTTGCCCCTCAGTTGTTCCGTTAAGCCTTCATCTCCATCCCCGGTTTATCCCCATCATTCAAGGGGCGGGCCCGCAAACCCGCCCCTTGATTTTGAATCTGGCAGCGAGCGCATTCCCCGCGACTTGCCGCGGGGTAAGCGAGCGAATCCAAATGTCTTTTTCCTTACAGATCGAAGATTCCCCGCCGTTTGGGGCCGGAGTTTCAATTGTCCGGGATGAAAACGGTTTCCCCCGGATTCTCAAAAAAATCCGCCATAAAAAAAGCCCTGGAACTGCTTCCAGGGCTTTTCTAAAACGCTGCTGAGGATGCCGGTCGGGCGCTGCTCTATCAGTGCAGCAGGCCCAGCACGCCGACTCCGATGGCAATGATGTTGCCGCTCGTGGATTTGTCCGCGCCTTCATGCTTGCGGCTGACCAAATGGTATCCTGCCTCCACCGTGATCCCCGCGTGCTTGGCCACCGGGAACAGGAGACCTCCGCCGAGTACGATGTTCGTGCCTGAATGCTTGGATTCGGTTTCCTGGTTGTTGTACGTATCCTTGGTTGTGGAGGAGGTGAACTGGAAAATTCCCTTCAGAAACGGAATCATGCTGCCGCCGCTGCCTGAACCGAGTGTGTAACCGACCGCTGCTCCGATATCGAAGCTGGTGCTGCTCCAGTCGCCCTGTGAGGAACGGTCAAATGAAAGAGCCGGTCCGATGAAGATGTTCGGAGCGACAAAGTAATTCAAAACCGGATTCAAACTGATGTTGGTGGACCGCTCATCCGCGCCGTAGAGATCCCCGCCGGCGCTGGCAAAGCCCGCCGTTCCGCCGATCCACATGGCGCCTGCGCCCGTTTGCGCGGAAGCCAAACCAGCCAACGAGACAAGAAGGATTGCGAACAACGCTGTCTTCTTCATTTCTTCCTCCTCTCGGATCATGCTTGACAGGGGAACCCGGAAATTCGACAACCTGTTTGACCCGTTTCATCACCTCCTTCGGGAAGGGGACGTATGGGGTGGGATAAATGCAATGTTATACATTTTTATGATGATTGTCAAGCCGTTAAAGGCAGATTTGGAAAAAGAAGAATAATCAAAGAAACAGGTTTTTATCACAGTCTCAAAAAAATGGAAATTTGTAGAAGCCCGGTTTGAAGCTTTCTGCTGTATGCCGCCGGGGGATCTTTGATCTGAAAGAAAGGCGGCATTTGGATTCACCGGCTTACCGAGGGGACTGGGCCCGATGTCCGGTTTCCTGATGAGCCAGTATGGAAGTTGACATTGAAATCTATTCAGTATAAATAGAGGGTGGCGCTTTCAATCGCCTGATGTCCATTATTTTTTTGTTGGTATCTTAAAAGGCGCGAATAGCCTTTCCGGCGATTGAAAAACGAGAGTCCGGACCTTCCCTCTCCGCCGCCACATCGGGGGAGGCATTTCGATCCGCGCCGTGCACCGCTCTGTCTTTGTCTGAGATGGAGATGGGCGCTCGGGATCGAAACAGCGACAGGCAAGAAATATCATGCATCCAATGCGGCTGTGCAATCCCAAATGGAATTCTGAGAATCCCGCCTCACCGGTTTTCCCGGGCCTTGACCGGCCCGGAAGGCTTGCTTTCGTTGCCTGATGTATCCATGACGCGGACCCTGTACCAATGACCGGGCGTTCCGGACGGATCGATGAATTGCAGGTCCTTCAGAGGCGCTTTTGTGAGTCTTTCCATCACGCCCGTGGGCAGGTCCGACCGGTAAACATGATAACCGGCCAGGTCAAAATCTCCGGCCGGCTCCCAGCGGATACGCACCCCCTGTTCGGTCAGGGCGGCCGTTACAAAGGCAGTGGCGGTCGGCGGATCGAAATCTCTCATTGTGACCGGATCGGAAAAAGCGGCCGGGCCGGTGTTGCCCGCTGTATCCACGGCGGAAACGGCATAGACGTATGCCTGTCCGACGGCTGCGTTTTTATCCGTGAAAACCAGCTGTCTGATTCCGCAAGTGTCTAAAAGTACAGTATCCTGAAAGAGGATTCTTCGAATCAAATAGGAAGCCACGTCTCCGGAAACGCTGGGATTCCAGCTGACCCGGATCTCCCTTCCAAGGCGGTTTTCAGCCAGGACCTTTCCCGGACGCGCAGGTGCCTCTTCATCCGGGATC
>JAFGEX010000295.1 GCA_016931355.1 bacterium | reverse complement strand
TTGTTGCCGGCGGTCTCCACGATCTTGACGCCGCCGTCGATGATCGCTTTCACGTAACCTGGATAGTCGGGCGGCTTCACCGAAGGCAAGAACGTGAGGTTGACGCCGAAGGGCTTGTCCGTCAGCCTGCGCGTATCCAGGATTTGCTTCTCAAGCAGCTCTGCAGGGGAATTGCCGCCCGCCAGGCAGGCGAATCCGCCTGCATTGCATACCGCCGAAACGAGCCCGGGTTCGCTGACCCAGGTCATGGCCCCGGCGATAAACGGATAGCGGACCCCGAGAAATTCTCCGCCTTTCCTGAACAGCCTCTCCGACAGGGGGTGGCTCATGACGGCTCTCCCTTCCACTTCCGCAGCAGTTCGTCCACTTCCTGTTCCTGTGGCCGGTAGATCCAGATCAGAACCATGCCGAGAACGCCGAAGGGCACGAAGGCCATGACGTTGCGTTCCATGAAAGCCAGAACGAACCCGGCCAGGGCGATGCCTTCGCACATCTGCGCGCAGAGCAGAATCCACAGTTTGTACTTCGCCAGAACAACAGAAAGGAGCGTCTCGGAATCCGGGATGCGCATCCCCGTTCTTTCCCTGCCGGTCCGGACGAACAAACGCTTTCTGAACATCATGATGAGGAAGATGTCCAGGATCGCCAGGAGGCTTAGGGAAACCCGGAACACATTCACCAATGCCCGGTCGTCCGGCCTGGTGTCCGCGATCGACGGCACCTTCATGATGAAATGCAGGATCAAAGCTTGAACCAGAATGCCGGCCATCAAAACCGACCATACGGCCAGGATGCGTCTCCATGATTGTTGAGCTTTCTCGGATGAAACGAGCCACGACATGTCGGATCCCCCCCCAAATAACCTTGACTGCCTCAGGACCATCGGCCGGACGAAATCCGGACCCGGCCCTTTTTTTCAAATACAAAAACGAGCAGGACCCCGGCCACGAATCCCCCGATATGCGCAAACCAGGCCACTCCGCCTCCGGGCCCTGCGCCCAGGGTCCCGAGCCCGCTCGAGATTTGCATGAAAAACCAGAACCCCAGAACGAGAACGGCCGGGACGCGCAGCACGCGGATGAAAAAAAAGATCCAGATCAGAATGTGCACGCGCGCGCCGGGAAAGCGGATGAAGTACGCACCGAGAACGCCGGATATGGCGCCGCTGGCCCCGATCATGGGCACATTGGACTGCGGATGGATCAGGATTTGTGAGAAAGCGGCGGCCAGGCCGCAGCACAGGTAGAAGACGAGGAAACGGCCGTGGCCGGTCAGGGCCTCCACGTTGTCGCCGAATATCCAGAGATAGAGCATGTTTCCGATCAGATGGGCGAATCCCCCGTGCAGAAACATGGAGGTCAGCAGCGTGAATAGATTGGGGATATCCGAACGGTACGCGGCATCGAGACCCGGAAATTCCCGGAAATGGGTGATTTCCCAGGGGATCATGCCGAACCGGTACACGAATGCTTCAACCGCCGGCCCCAGAACCATCTGGTAAACGAATACGGCCACATTGGCGCAGATCAGAAGAACGGTGACCGCCGGAAAGATGTGCGTCGTATTTTCATCGCGAATGGGTATCATAAGGCCTCATCATCGTGGTTTGATAAAAAACACGCTTTTTCTCCTGGTCTCGTTTCCAGCCCTGTCCCGGATGATGAATTCCAGTTCATGCCGTCCCGTGTTCAAGGGTCTCTGGGGCCTGTGGAATCCCCTGCCTTTTCCGGGATCGTATTCCACGACCAGCCTCGAACCGTCCAGCCAAAACTGGTACTGGTCCTCCGCCTGAATGCCCGAAAGGTCGTCTCTGAAAAATGCGGATATCATGGGCTTCCGGGTTGCCGACTCCGCGCCGAAAACCGGCCTGATGCCTGAGAGTGAAGGAGGGACTGTGTCCCTGATCAGCGCGAAAAATCCGAGAGCTTTGGCATCCGCGCTGATCCAGTTGCCCAGCTTTTTATCCCCCCTGAATTCGGGGGCGCCTCCCGCTTCGCAGGTATAGATCCCGATCCTGTCCGTATCCCCTGCATCCCCCCCCGTATCCATGAAAACTTCAGCAGGACGCCTCAAAGGGACATCGTTGTAATCCAGCCTGTAACCGGCAATCTGCCCCATCCCGGACACCCGGACTGTATCCATCAGCACCTGCCCCCAGACCGGCTGGTACAATACATCCCTGTCAAAAAAGATTCTGAACCGGTTGTCCTCCGAACGGATAAGCATGGGCCGTCCCGGATACGCGGCATGCAAACCGATCGTCCGGTCTTCGCTCCCTGCCGTCCCGTTCTTGAAACGGGTTTCAACCGCCGCAAAGAGATGATCCGGCAGCATGCCGGAAAGGGGGAGGGCATAAAACCACCATCCCCCGCTGTGGCGCATCATGGGCATGACGGCGCTCCTCCCGTCCGGGACCGTCAGTTTAAGAAAGGCGCGGAAAACCGTGCCCGTATCCGGCGTCCACCTGAAATAAAGATAATCGTCGAAGAACCGGGTCTTCAATCCACCGGCCGCGGTTCCGAAAACGCCGTTTTGTTTCACGACAGGCCGTACCGCTTTGCCGTCCGGTTCTGAAGCAGGCCATGCACGCATGACGCCGCTTATTCTCGAACAGTTGCCGGAATAATCTGAGACTTCGGCCAGAAATGTCCAATTTCCCCTCCCGATGCCGTAAGATCCGGAGGCAAAGGGATTGAAGCTCCCCGCTACTTGCTGCGGGGAATCCCCTGTCTGCAAGGAAGAAGGCATCGGGATTCGCCTGGCCGTCCGGCGAAGAGCCGATGCGGACGCGCCCGGTGACGGATCCCCCGAACCGTCATCCCCCGGATCGCATGCCTGTACCGTTCCGTTCCGCACTCCGGGTCTGGAATAAAACGGCAAATCGTTCTCCGGATGAATGTACAGATCCCGGAAATGCCTGCCGGCAGTCCGGAGTATCCGGTAATCCCATTCCAGGACGCTCTGGCCTGAAATCCCGTAATCAAACCATGCGTATTCAGCGGCAAAAAGGAGCGAATCGCCGACATAGAAACGCATCGCCTTTGCGCCGTTCCGGTTGGAGGCCCCGTCCATGGGATCATACCCGGCGACTGCGAATCCCAATGTCCCCCAAACCTGCACCGTATCACGGAGCCGGTAGGTCCCCGGCCCGGACTGAAGCAGGCCGTATGCGCAGGGCACAAAATCCCCGTTGACGCTTGAACCGTATGCCAGCGGAGAGACCAGCAGGGATTCAAGAACCGGCGGGGCCGTGTCCTTGACCGGAAATCCCAGCGTGAGGGGGTCGAAAGGCCTGTTCGCGGCGTCCCGGACCTCGAAATGGAGATGCGGGTCCTTGGTCCCGCTCGAACCGGTGTATCCCAGAATATCCCCTTTTTCAAACTTCAGAGATCCGGGCTGGGGCCAGAGATCCGTCTCATACCTGCCTGTCTTGTCCTGCTCCTCCCGGATCAGGGAATCCAGAACATGCGAAAATTTGAGCAGGTGGGCATACACGCAAGTCCTCCCGTCCTGGAGCCGGAAATAAACCGCCTTCCCGTAGCCATAGGGCGATGTCCGGATGCGGGACACGCTCCCGCTGTCAACCGCAAAGCAACGGTAGCCGGACCGGCCCCAGGTCTTGATGTCGATGCCCGCATGCAGATGCCCCGGCCTGAACTCTGCGAACGTGGCGGAGAGTATCCTGCCTGCATCCGTGGGCCACAGAAGGCCTTGAGAAAGAACGGAGCCGAAAGATAAAAAGGTCAAGCCCAAAGCAATCTGCACATGAACCGTAGAGATGAAACGATGAATCACCCGTCTCCCATCCTTGCCGTAGTCATCATCTTGAAAAGCCTTCAGCACGATTCAGAAGGGACCCTTCTTTGAGAAGGTTCCCTTCTTGTTATTTCTCAGAAACCGTGTCGAGTATGCGAACCTCGCATTTGCAGAGCCTCTTGAAATCTTCCGCATCCCGGCTCGAGCCGGCCACGCTGCCCCAATGGATCGGGACCGCAACCTGAGGCCGGATATCCGCAGCTGCTGCGGCCGCCTCTTCGGCCGACATGGTGTAGGTTCCGCCCACCGGAAGGAACGCCACATCGGCCCGTATCGACTTCATCTCCGGAATCCGGTCCGTGTCTCCGGCATGGTAATAGGCTATTTTGTCCAGCGTGAACACGTAGCCGACATTCCCCTTTTCCCTCGGATGAAAGGCCTTGCCGATGTTGTAGGAAGGGACGACCTGTATCTTCACGCCCGAGAGGGTCAGGCTGTCGCCCGGGGAAACCTCTTCGACATGGCCTGGGAGCCGGCTCCCGGCTGACTTCGGAACCACGATGACTGTATCGTCCCCGTGTATCTTCCTGATGTCCTCCCTGGAGAGATGATCGTAATGATCATGCGTGATCAGGATGAGATCCGCGGTCTGACGGTCCGAAATCCGGTACGGATCCACGTATACCGTTTTGCTCCCCGTGATCTTGATGCCCGCATGCCCCAGCCAGTGCACCTGTTCCATCATAAGCGCCTCCCCTGCGTCAATGGAATGCCCCCGGACAGAGCTTGCCTGAATCCGTCAGCAAGCGCTACACCCGGGACTGGCCCCGGAGGTAGCGAGAGAATCGTAATGACTTTTCCCCTCCAGATCGAAGATCCCCCGGCACGAAACGCCGGGGAGCTATAACATCCATGCTTCATTGCGCCCGTCTGCCTTGCGTCAGCCTTCTGGAGAAAAATCCCATAGCCCTTTCAGCGGCCTCTCACGCCTTTTGGGCGCGCCGGGATATGCCCCTGCTCCCGGACGGAACGATCCCAGGATCTGATCTCCCGGATCAATGCATCCGCCGCCTCATCCGCCCTGATCTTTTTCACGATCATGCCCTTTTTGAAAAGCAGCGCTGAACCACGGCCGAAGGCCACACCGATGTCCGCTTCCCGCGCCTCCCCCGGTCCGTTGACCGCGCAACCCATGACCGCCACGGTCAGCGGCGTACGGATCCGGCCGACCGCCTTCTCGATTTTCAGGGCCGTTTTCTCCAGATCAACCTCGGTCCTCCCGCAGGTCGGGCAGGAGATCAGGGTCACGCCCCTTTTCCGGAACTGCAGCGATTTCAGGATCTGATAGCCGGCCTCGATTTCCTTTTCCGGATCGCCTGTCAGGGAAACGCGTATCGTGTCGCCTATGCCCTCGGCCAGCAACGTGCCGATGCCGACCGCGGAACGCAGGATCCCGGATGCCGGCGTGCCCGCCTCCGTGACGCCGAGATGAATCGGGTAATCCACCTTTTTGGACAAAAGACGGTTCGTCTCGATCATCAGCGGGACGCTGGAAGCCTTGATGGAAAGGACCAGATCCGTGAAACCAAACGCTTCGCAGATGGCGACGTGGCCCAGGGCGCTCTCGACCAAACCCTGGGCGGTCACGCCGCGGTGTTTCCGGACCAGCGCTTTTTCCAGGGACCCGGAGTTAACGCCGATGCGCACCGGTATCTTCATCTCCCGCGCAGCGTCCAGTATCCTGCGCACCCTGTCCTTCCCGCCGATGTTGCCCGGATTGATGCGAATCTTATCCGCCCCGTTTTCGATCGCCTTCAGCGCAAGCCTGTAATCGAAATGAATGTCCGCAACGAGCGGGATGTGGATGGCCTGCCTGATTTCGCGCAGGGAATCCGCAGCCTCGGCTGTGGGCACTGCCACGCGGACCAGCTCACAACCCGCCTTTTCCAGCCGCAGGATCTGCCGGATGGTGGCTTCCGCATCCTCGGTTTTCGTGTTGGTCATGGATTGCACGGACACGGGTGAATCACCACCGATCACGAGGCTGCCGGCGCGGACTTCCCGGGTCTTTCTGCGCCTGAACGCAGCAACGGCGTGCTTTTTCACGGTCATGGGGCCTCCTGCGCCTGCCAGGCGTCCAGAATGTCGCGCATGCAGGGAAACGCGAGGTCCTCCGGGAACGACCCGGCTTCGAACCATCCGGCTTCCGAAAATTCCTCACCCCTGCCTGCGATGTCGCCCTCCACTTCGCAGACATACACGATGTTAAGTAACGGGATTTCGCTTTCCCCGTAACCGTCCGGGAAAAAACCGAGAAGCCGGGCGTTCTCGATCTGCGCCCCCAATTCCTCCGATATCTCGCGGCTAAGGCCCTGCTCCGGGGTCTCCCCCTTTTCCAGAAAACCTCCGGGGAAATCCCACAGGCCGGCACCCGGGTCCAGCGCCCTGCGTATCAGGAGCAGACGACCCGCCCGCATGACCAGAGCTGTCACGCATGGCCTCGGATTGTCATAATCAACCGCTCCGCAATCCGGGCAGGACCATCTGGAGTAGCCATTCTCCTTGGTCGGCCTCATTCGGCTGCCGCAGGCAAAGCAGAAGCGTTTTTTATTTTCGGCATTCGGCTCTTTGATATTGACCATCCCTCGCATTAAGAATGCGCCCGTTTATTCCGCAGCAGGCCGGGGGTGGACGACCGCCGCCGCGGAAAAGCTGTTCGGAATAGAGCGGGAATCCTCAACCCGCATGATCCATGATCGTGATATTCGCCCGCGAATCCCGCGGCTAAACGCGGGATACGCAACAACCGCCGGATTTACATGTCTATTTTCAACTGCCGGTCGTCCGAAAAAGGTTTTTTCCTCGACCTGGAGATCAGGTTGACGAAAGTGTCCTCGTCCATGACCGCCACACCGAGATCCAGCGCCTTGGTGTATTTGGAGCCCGGGTTCTCCCCCACCAGGACATAATCCGTGTTTTTGCCTACTGAGGATGCTATTTTTCCGCCCTCTTTTTCGATGAGCCCGGAGGCAGCCTCCCGCGTGAAACGGGAGAGGGCACCTGTGAGCACAAAGGTTTTCCCGTTGAAAATGCCTGCTCGCGATTTCCGAACCTCACCGGTCAGACGCAGTCCGGCCCGGCGCAGCTTTTCAATCACATCCCGGTTGGATTTCTGGCGGAAAAACTGTACGACGCTTTCAGCCATGACAGGCCCCACGCCCTCGAAACGGAGCAAATCCTCCTCGCGCGCGTCGCGGATGGCATCAAGCGAGCCGAACGCCCCGGCCAGCAGAGAAGCCGCGCCGCTGCCCACATGGCGTATGCCGAGCGCGAAAATGAGCCTGTCCAGCGGCCTGGCCTTGCTGGCTTCGATTGCAATGACGAGGTTTTGCGCGCTTTTCTCGCCCATGCGTTCGAGTGCGGCCAGGTCGTCCTTCTTAAGAGAATACAGGTCCCCGTAATCCCTGACCAGTCCGGATTCCACAAGCTGCAGGATGAGCGCCTCGCCCAGGCCTTCGATGTCCATGGCAGTGCGCGACGCAAAATGTCCGATGCGGCGCTGCACCTGGGCCGAACACGCGATGTTTTCGCACCTGAGGGCAGCCTCCCCCTCCACCCGTATCGTTTCCGAGCCGCAGGCCGGGCAGGTTCTGGGCATGCTGTAAGGCGCCGCGCCTTTGGGGCGTTTCTCAGACACCACCTGCACGACCTTGGGTATGACATCGCCGCCCTTCTCGATGAGCACCGTGTCCCCCTCGCGGAAATCCCTCCGCTTGATCTCGTCCTCGTTGTGCAGCGTGGCCCTGCTGATCGTGGACCCGGCAAGCAGCACGGGCTCCAGAACCGCGACAGGCGTGATGATGCCGGTGCGGCCGACCTGCAGGTGAATGGCCTTGAGTACCGTGGTCGCCTGCCTGGCCTTGAACTTGAAGGCCACCGCCCAGCGCGGGCTTTTCGCTGTGGATCCGAGTTTTTCCTGCAGGTCCAGTCTGTTAACCTTCACGACCACACCGTCTATCTCATAGGGCAGCGTGTCGCGCTTCTCCTCCCACCCGGTGCAGAAATCGATGACTTCCCAGAGGCCGCGGCAAAGCGCCACATGCCTGCTCACAGGCAGGCCCAGGTCCCGCAGCAGATGCAGGGATTCCAGATGCGTGGCCGGACCCCGGGCGGACGGATCCAAAAGGCGCATGAAATAGGACGAGAATTCGAGATTCCTCCGCGCCACCATGGCCGGGTCCTGCTGCTTGAGCGTGCCTGCAGTGGCGTTGCGGGGATTGGCAAACAGCTTTTCGCCCTCAGTCTCCTTCTCGCTGTTCAGTTTCCTGAAAACCGCCTTGGTCATGTACACTTCGCCGCGCACCTCGATATTTTTCGGGAGCTTTCCGCCCAACAGGCGCAGGGGGATGGACCGCAGAGTTTTCAGATTGGCTGTGATGTCGTCCCCGCGCTCCCCGTCTCCGCGCGTGGCGCCGCGAAACAGCATCCCATCCCTGTATTCCAGGCTCACGGCAATGCCGTCGAACTTCAGCTCAGCCACGTATTCAATGTTTTCGCCGGACAGGAGGTTCTGGTTGCGCTTTTCGAATTCCCTGAGTTCGTCCTGGGAATATGTGTTGTCCAGGCTCAGCATGGGCACCTGATGCCGCACGGACGGAAATTCCTTTGTCGGCTCGCCTCCCACACGCCGGGTCGGTGAATCCGGGGTTATGAGGTCCGGATGGGCTTTTTCCAGGTCCGCCAGGCGCTTCATCAGGCGGTCGTATTCGAAATCCGAGATGACCGGTTCGCCGAGCACATAGTACCGGTAATCGTGCTGACGGATTTCATCACGGATCTTTTCGATTTCCTGTTTGATTCCGGCCATGGGGCTGTCTCCTTCCTGAAGGAGAGAAGGCATGGAATACCTGTAAAAACTATCATTTCCTGAGCAAAGAATCAACTGTTTTTTATTTGACAAGCATGGAAAATAATCGTATGTTAACCGCATCGTTTCTTGGACGTTTGACACCGGAGGTGAAAGTTGAGTCATCGAAACCTGATATGCGCCGTAATGATATTCATTGCCGCAGGACTGGTTTGGTCCCAGTCCCCCGTCCCCTCAGGCGGGGAAGCGGAAAAAGTGGCCGAAGGGTTCCAGTTCGTGGAAGGGCCGGTCTGGATGAACGGCGTGCTGCTGTTCAGCGACATACCGGCCAACAAGGTCTATCAATGGACGGAGGAGTCCGGGGAATCGGTTTTCCTGTCTCCTTCCGGAAACTCGAACGGTCTTTGCCTGGACCTGCAGGGACGCCTGCTTCTGGCTCAGCACGGCAACCGCAGGGTAGCCAGGCTGGAGGAAGGCGGGTCCCAGACCGCCCTGGCCACGCATTTTGACGGGAAAAGGCTGAACAGCCCGAACGACATGACGGTCAGCCTGGACGGGTCCGTGTATTTCACGGATCCGCCGTACGGGCTTTCCAATCCGTCGAGTTCCGAGCTGGGTTATGCCGGCATTTACCGCATCGCGCCGGACGGCACGCTTTCCCTTCTGGACAAGACCCTGTACAGGCCGAACGGCATCGCCCTTTCGCCGGACGAGAAAAAGCTGTACGTCAATGATTCCGAAGCCAGGAAAATCTATGTCTGGGACATGCAGGCGGATTTCACCATCGCCAACAAGCAGCTCTTCTATTCCATGACCGGCAGCGGGGCCGCGGACGGCATGAAGATGGACACTGAGGGCAGGCTGTACTCGAGCGGCCCAGGCGGTGTGTGGATATTCGCTCCGGACGGCAGCCTGCTGGATAAAATCCCGGTGCCTGAATCCGTGACCAACTGCAACTGGGGGGATGAGGACAAAAAAGCGCTTTACATCACAGCAGGCGGGAGCGTGTACCGGATTCGCCTCGATGCAGCCGGCTCGGCTGTAAACAGGTACGGGGCGTCATTACCGGACGGATTCGGACTCTTTCCGAATTATCCGAATCCTTTCAACCCCGTGACGCGCATCCCCTACGAGATTCCCGGCGGGGGCTCAGCCCAATTCAAAATTTACGACGTATCCGGAAGGCTGGTGTCGTTCATGGATGCAGGAACACGCGACGCGGGCATTCATTTCATCGAATGGAACGCAAAGGACAGGCCTGCAGGCCAGTATGCGTGCCGCATGGACGCGCCCGGATTCTCCAGAACCATCAAGATGACGCTGGTCAGGTAGGTCCTGGTAATAGCTGCCACGTTCTTTGAAACTGCGTGGCAGTTTTTGAGCTCACCTCCGCAGACCACCCCGGGGCGGACCCCGGGGTCGGGCACTTTCAGGCTCCGCATCCGCAATGATATTCTTTTTTGTGCCCCTCTTCGAGGGGGACCGTTCAGGCTCCGCCAGGAGCCTGAACGAGGGTGTGCGATACCGTCCGTTTGAACAAAAGACAATAAAACGCGGCATTATTCCATCTTCAATTTCAAAGTCTCCGCTCTTTTACACTTTTTTACTTGCCATTCATCCTCCATTCATTTATGTTTCCATTGATTCCCCTTCTCATTATATAAGGATACCCGTCATGGAATCCACACGCAGACAATTCCTGAAAAATTCCCTGGCAGCTGCGGCAGGCACCGGTTTGGCGTCCGTGATGCCTCTCGCACGGCCTGCAAAGGCGCATGCATCTGCGAACGACCGGCTGATTGTTGGACTCATCGGTTGCAGGAACATGGGATTCGCGAACCTGAAGGATTTTCTGAAATTTCCAGACGCAGCCTGCGCAGCGCTTTGCGACGTGGATGCAGGCGTGCTTTCCGAACGGGCCGCTGAAGTTGAGAAAATGACAGGCAAAAGGCCCAAAATTTACAAGGATTTCCGCGATGTTCTCGGGAACAAGGACATCGACGCGGTGATCATCGGAACCCCGGACCACTGGCATTGCCTGCCCCTGGTCATGGCCTGCCAGGCCGGCAAGGACGTGTACGTCGAGAAGCCGCTCGCCAATTCCATTGCGGAATGCGGCATCATGCTCCAAGCCGCGCGGCGCTACGGCCGCATCGTACAGGTCGGCCAGCAGCAGCGCTCGGGCACGCACTGGCAGGAGGCGA
>JAFGEX010000294.1 GCA_016931355.1 bacterium | reverse complement strand
GCGCCTCCTGCCGCCATCCGGCAAGGTCTCCAGCTGGTCCGCGTACAGCATCAGGTAGAACTCTTCGCAGGGGTCCCCTTCAACGTCCAAAAAATCCGCATGGTCCACATAGAATTGCAGCGTACCCATGCTTGCGGCCGGGATGTCTCGTTCCGCAGCCCAGCCGATCACGCACAGCGCGGACAGAATGAAAAAAGCCGGGATGTGCAGAGCGTCTCCGCTGATTCTATTCCTTGAGGCCACTCAGGGTGATCCCCTTGATGAAGTATTTCTGGGCGAAAAAGAACACCATCAGGATCGGGAGGGTTGCGGTCACGGAACCGGCCATGAGCAGGTCCCACTCGGTCACGTACCGGTCCCTGAAAACGGCGAGGCCGAGCTGCACCGTCCTCATCTCCTCCGAATTGATCACGACCAGGGCCCAGATGAAATCATTGAAGACGCCCATGAACGTGAAAATCGCGAGCGTGGCCAGCGCCGGCTTCGACAGCGGCAGAATGATGCGCCACAGCACGCCGAAACGGCTGCAGCCGTCGATATAGGCCGAATCTTCGAGGTCCTTCGGTATGGACAGGAAAAACTGTCGCAGCAGGAATGTGCCGAATGCCGAGGCCAGGCCGGGCACGATCAGCGCCTTGTAGGTGTCGATCCATCCGAGCCGGTGAAGAATCATGAAGCTCGGAATCATGGTCACGTGGTAGGGGATCATCATCGTGCCCAGGAATATGTAGAACAGCAGATCCCGTCCGCGGAATCGAAGCCGTGCGAATGCGAACGCGGCCATGGAGCATGTGACCAGCTGGCCTGCCGTGACGGTCAGGGCGACCGCTAGGCTGTTCAGGTAAAACCTGCCGAACGGGGCCGCCTGGAACGCACGCACGTAATTTTCCGGATGCAGGCCTGCCGGGAGCCATTTCGGCGGGTACACGAAGATATCCCCCAAATCCTTGAAGGATGTCAGGATCATCCAAAGAAAGGGCGCGACCGTGCACAGAGCCAGGATGTAGACGGCCAGATGCATCGCGAACGATCCGGCCGCCCGCCTGACCGCCGGCCGGTGGGTTGGGGATCCGGTCATGTTGCGTCCAAAACGGATGATTTCATGGCTTTCACCTGTATCAAAGCCAGGAATGCCAGCATGGCGAAAAGCACATAGGCCACGGCCGAGGCGTATCCCATTTCGAAAAATTTGAAGGCATGCTCATAAATATAAAAGACCATCACCTTGGTGGATCCCAGCGGGCCGCCTGAAGTCAGGACCCACACGGTATCGAATACCTGGAAGGATCCGATCATGGACATGACCAGGATGAAGAAGGTGGTCGGGCTCAGAAGCGGCACTGTGATGCGCCAGAAACGCGTCCATTTCCCGGCGCCGTCGATCTCAGCCGCTTCGTAATAACTCTCCGGGATGCCCTGGAGGCCGGCCGAAAAAAGCACCATGTTGACTCCGAAGCTTTTCCATACGCCCATGAGAATCAGGGCGAACATCGCGGACCTGGGATCGTTCAGCCAGTTGACCGGGCCCAGTCTGAACCATCCCAGGAAATAATTGAAAAGCCCGAAGTTCGGATCGTACATCCACCTCCAGATGACCGCCGCGGCCACGGGTGAAATGACGACCGGAGCGAAAAAGGCGGTGCGCACCCATTTCTTTCCGAATATCCGCCTGTCCAGAAGAACGGCCACGGCCAGCGAGAATCCCATGTTCAGCGGTACCGTCCCGAGCGTATAAACCAACGTGTTTTTAAGCACCTGCCAGAATTCCGGATCCCGGAACAAGCGTGAATAATTGCTCAATCCGACGAAGGATCGGGCGGCGCTGAACATGTTCCACTTGTGGAAACTGAGGATGAAGGAGAAGAACACCGGCACCAGCACGAACGTGATGAAAATGACCAGGGTCGGTGACAGGAACTTCAGGGCGCTGAAACCCTGAGTCGACAGGATGGGAACCCGGTGTTTCTTGTTTTCCGCTACCGGTTTCACGGTTTCATCCTCATCTCGGCCATGCGGGATTCCGTTTGAATGCGCCGATCCATCCCACCCGGCTCCCGATCCTCATTCCCCGACCGGACTTTGCAGGAGACGATTCGATTTCTGGGCGGATTCTTCGAGCGCCTCCGCCACATCCTTTTGGCCGAGGCAGGCGTTCTCGATGGCTTCCGCGATATGGCGGTCGATTTCGAGGCCGAAACGGTCGATCGGCTTCTGGCTCTCTCCGAATTCCATCTGCTCGACGAAAGCCCTGTATTTCGGATTGGCCTGGATATAGACCTGAAATTCCGGATCGTTCAGAACCGCCCTGCGCACGGGCAGATAACCGGATTTGATCGCCCATTTCGCCTGGACATCCGGACGGATGATCCATTTCAGAAACGCCCAGGCGGAATCGGGATTGGCGCTTTGCTTGAAAATCGTCAGGTATTCCCCGCCCACAATGGTTGCGCGCCGGTCCGGACCTGCCGGGAGAGGGGCAACCGCCCAATCGACATTGGCCAGCAGTCTTTCGAACCTGGGCAGGTTCCAGGGGCCGTCCATGACCATGGCCAGGCGGCCGGATGCGAAAGCCACATCGTAGTCTGTTGTGAAGGCGTTCAGGCGGAGATCCCGGTACAGGTTCCGCCACAGGGCAAGCGCCGCTCTTCCGCCTGGACCGTTGTACAGAACCTCGGTCTGCGGATCGTTGATATAGGCGCCACCGGCCTGCCACAAGTACGGGAACCATTGCCAGACCATCCAGGGGCCGTTCGGCCCTGCTGCGGGGAAGACCGGCAGGAAAAATCCGACCTGATCGAATTTCCCGTCGCCGTTCGAATCCACGGTCATTTTCTTCGCGAAACCGTGGAGTTCATCCCAGTTCTGAGGAGGCTTCGCAGGATCCAGACCAGCCTGAGAGAATAGGGTTTTATTATAAAGCAGCGCCAGATTCGTCGCTTCCATGGGCATGGAATACAGGGTGTCCTTCCATGAGGCGTATTGGAGAAGGGCCGGATAGATGTCCGCCAAATCCCCGGCGTTCAATCCGTTCCGGCCCTGGATGAACCGGCTCATGGGATAAATGGCGTCCGCTTCGACCAGGCTTTCGATGTAATTAGCATGCACCCAGGATATATCCGGAGCCGTTTTGCTTTGAACCGCGGTGATCAGCTTCTGAATCAGCGCGTCTCCGGTCGGCACGTACTGGGTCTTGATGTCGATTCCCGGATGCGCGTTTTCGAACTGAACGATCAGATCGTTCAGGGCCGGGATGGTGGAAGAAACGAAACTATGCCAGAAAACGACTGTGACTCTCCCGTCCGCGGCCTGATCCGAAGGTTTTCCGCATCTTAGAATTGAAATCAGAACCACGAGAAAAACAGCAGCAGAACGACGCATTCTCCCCCCTTAATATCAATATTATGCAATCGTTTGTGCAAATCTTTCCGGCTGAAATCGATATTGAGATCATTCATGATACAGTGTTCTGTTTATGGGTTACGGGCGGTATCCGTGTTCAAGGCATATCCCGGAAGGGATTCGGGACGGAGATCCAGCACCGATTTCCGCACGATCAGATGGGGATTGAGAACGATCCGCTTTTTATCCGTTTTTCCCTTGGATTTCAGTTGATCGATGAGCAGTTTGACAGCCAGTTCGCCCATCAGTTCCTTGGGCTGACTGACCGCGGTGAGCGGGGCCATTAAAAAAGGCGCAAAATCAATGTCATCGAAAGCGACAAGAGAGATGTCGTCCGGAATCCTCAGCTGTTCCTCATACACGGCCTGAAGGGCGCCCAGCGTGATGAGATCGCTTGTCGTAAAGATCGCAGTGGGCCGCTCCGATTGGTTGAGCAGCAATTTCATTTCAATGTATCCGTTCTCCTTACGGAAATCCTTGCCGACGATGAGATGCTCGTCGATCCGGATGCCGTGCCTCTGCAGCGCATCACGGTATCCCTTAACCCGCTGGTTGTTCGTATAGGTGTTCAGAAGGCCTTGGATAATGGCTATTCTCCTGTGTCCTTTTTCGATCAGATGCGTGACCGCCTGGAATGCACCCGAATGGTTGTCCACAACCACGGAATGGGTTTCCAATTCGTCGAAACAGCGGTCGAGCAGAACGACGGTGCCGTGGTCGTTCTGCAGGGCTTCGATGTGATCGTAACGGATGCCGACCGGCATGATGACGAAGCCGTCCACTCCCTTGCTTCGCAGGAGTTCAATCTGTTCAATTTCCGTGTTGATGTTCTCGTCTGTGTTGACGACAACGAGGCTGTACCCCGCTTGGTACGCCGTGGTTTGAATGGATTTGGTCACATACGCGAAGAACGGATTGGATATATCCGGGATGACGAGTCCGATGGTTTTTGTTTTTTTAAGACGCAGGCTTCTGGCCAGGATGTTCGGCCTGTAATGGAGCTCTTTGGCTGTCCGGATGATCCGTTCCGCGGTTTTCTCATTGATCCGGTATTTTTTGATCTTGCCGTTCAGCACACGCGAAACCGTGGTGATTGAAACACCAGCCTTCAGTGCTATATCCTGGATGGTAATGGACATCTCAATAATCCCTGAATCGCTCAATCGTTTGCGCAAAAATGTAACAAAATAATTTTCTTTTGTCAAGTCAAATCAAAAAAAATCTTCCCCGGAAAAAAATTAAAAATTATGACGCGCCTGGAACCAAAAACCGCTTGCCGTTGTACACTGTGATCACGATGATTTGACACAAAACGGAGGAGGACAAATGAAGAAGAATATGGGCTCGCTGGACAAAGTTCTAAGGCTCATCGCAGGCGCCCTTCTTGTGGTTCTGATTGCTGCGGGCGTGGCGCCCGGAACATGGGTCTGGGTTTTTGCCGCCATCGCAGCCATGTTTATCGCAACCAGCCTGATCGGGTTCTGCCCGCTCTACGTCCCGTTCAGGATTTCGACCATTCCGAAAAAGAAAAAGGAATAAGGGAGGCTCCCCGGCGGCCGGGCCGCCGGGGGACCTTCACACTGGAAAGATAAAGACTTTCGGGTTGAATCCTCGCGGCCGGGAGCTGCAGGGGAATGCCTTTCAATTTGTATTCGCTCGCTAACGCTCGCTGTCAGATTCATCCTAATAATTTTTCCAGGTTTTTCAAAGTCAGCATGTCCGCTTCCCCGGAATTTTCCAGGAACGGGCGTACGTCCGAGACAATCCTGTCCCAATGCCATTTTTCTGCATGCTGCAGGATGGCTGAACGCCATTTTTGAGCCGTCACCTGCTGTTTCATTCCTTCAAATTGCATCATTGCATGATTGAGCAGCTCCATGTTCGGATCCGGCCAACCCGGTGCGCTCAGATACCAGAAAAGGTCGTACAGATCCCGTCCCTTCGTATACCGGCGCGTGAACAGCGCGTTGAGTTTTCCCGCCAGCAGGGATGCCCGGTCATGATGCTGGATGCGAAGAATCAAATGGCGCCTCACGATGGTTTCGGACAGCCGTGCTCCTGCGGGCGGCCGTGTATCGACTTCAATCTTGACGGACAGGTTCGATCCGGCCAGGCCGAGTTCCTGAAACAGAAACGGGAAATCGATAAATGTGGAATGCACGGCTTTCCGGTCATGGATCCGGGTACCTATTTCGTATCCTTCCCCCTGGAACTCGGCGACAATGCTCCGGATCAATTTTCTGAAATCAAAGGGATATTCAGGACGTTCCAGGCTGAAATCCAGATCCTCGGAATAACGGGGCAGATCAAACAGGATTCTGAGCGCGGTTCCGCCGTGAAAGGCCAGCGGCATCATGCCCCCGCCTTCCTGGATGCCGTGCAGAATACGTGCCTGAACATACTCCCGGACTCTGTTCCTCGCACGAACCGGATCTTGCTCTGAGCCGATTATTTTCCTGATATATTCCTTCATGGAAAATCGGCCCCGCTTGTTTCCTCTTTCATGTACTTCAGGATGATATCAGCGGATCGCTTGAGTTTGGGTGACCCGGATCTGCCGGCCATTTGAATGAGTTTTTGAGGATTGAACCGCTGTGTATTCTGAAGCCTCAATTCACGCACATAGTCCATGGAATCCGCACCCGGTTCAAGATAGATCAGATCCAGAAGAGCCTTTTCAGGAAAGGCAATGAAAGCCTGTTTACCTTCTCCCAGGTCGGCCATATCGTATCCTGAGAAAAAGGAAGTCCGGATATGCCGGAACGAGAATACTCCAAGCTGTGTATTCCACACACCGGGACGCCGCACCGTGACAGCCGTGATGGCCGCGACATATTCCGGTATCACACCGTAATGACTCAATGCGGATTGAAGACTGACGTACGAGCCGGACAGAATGCGGTTTGAAAGGACGAAAGGGTGTGGTTTTGTTTTACGGAAAGGCGGCGAAGGCATGTACAGGCCGCGCCTTAACTGAATGAGCCTTCCGGATCTGCACCACTGGGAAACCTGCTTAAGCACATGCGGCTTGTTCACCTTCCCGGCAAGCAGCAGCGAACTCTCGAAGACAGGTTCATCACCGATGATTGTCAATAATTCTGCGAATTCCATTGCATTAATTTACCATTTTTGGTAAATTAATGCAATAAAATTCTTTAATATTGAAGAATGAGGGGCGGACACGGGGGTCCGCCCCTACGAATAACGAATCCAATGGGTGATCACGGCCGGACCCAAATCATTCCCCAGCCAATCCCGCCACCCGGTAATTGAATTCGTACGACAGAGCCCCGCTCCAGGCTTCGTCGTACACGCCCTTGTAACGCGTGCCGTCAACCGGCCCGACCGGCTTGCCGTATGTATAGTACCAGTTCACGATCGGGCTGCCTGTGAATCCGAGTCCGATCCAGTAGCGGCCCGGGGACAGGATGACGCCCGATTTCGAAAAATCGAAGTCCACCCAGTCGTATCCCTGTTTCTGGCGTATCTGCGACAGTGAAAGGAAATCGCTGGTCGCCAGCACTTCTCCGGGCATGCCGCCTGAATCCTTCATGAGATCCACCCAGACCTGGCCGCTGCCCCCGAAATTGTGCAGCGCGAGGCTCACAGCAGCCAGTTTGACCGGTTTCTTCAACACGAACACCTGGGCATACTGCGTCATCTTGGTTGTGACGTATTCGGCCGTCTCCACAAGAAAATTCTTGCGCATGGAAAATTCGTCCCCCGCCCCGGCTTCGGCAGGCCCGCGCGTATCCATGAAATTAGCGCCCTGTGGAAAATCGAGATTGCCGAAAATGAATTTCTTGACGTATTGCATCTGTTTCAGCCTGTCCTCCGGGATCTTCTGGGGAGGAGGAGGCGGCACGACCTTGACGGGTGTGAACTTCGCCTGAACGGGCGGCAGGATCAGCATGTTGCGCGGCCCGTAATTCTGCTTTTCCATGGACAGGTTGACGCGGTCCGCGGAAAAATCCGCCTCGATGACCTCCTGGAAGGAGGGCTTCCCCGAAGCGCCGCTGGACTGCTGCCATTTCACCATACCGTCGTTGACCGTCTCGTTGTTGTCGATCCCGACCTCAATGCGGATGAAGCGGTTGGAGACAAAAAGCTCCGTCTGCTGCGGATCGAACGGCACCCATCCGAGGTCCGGAAAGTAAACCTCGATCCAGGAATGCCTGCCCTGGCCCATCTTGAACGTGAATTCGCCCTCAGCCGTTTTCACCGTGTACGGTTCCTTCAGCGTCACGCCGTTGACGATGCGCACCGGTATGCCGGACACGCGCATCAGGGCTGCGGAAAGATGGGAATAGTTCTGGCAGTTGCCCTTGCCGGATTGGAAGCTGTAGATGGCGTCGTACTGCTCCGGCGGCGTCACATACCGGACATGGTCCACCACCCAGGCCAGGATGCGCTGAACCGCGTCGAATTCCGTCTGCACGCCCGAGGTCAATTCCGCCGCCTTTGTCCTGATGCGCATGTCGTCTGACTGCACCTGAGCCGTGGATTTCAGGTAATCCTGCATGGAGGAGGGCAAACCGGTCAGCGGGAACGGCGCAGAGGACACGAGCTGCCTGAGCAGGGTCCGGTTGGCGGCCGTAAAATGCATGGACACGTCCACATTGCCGGACGGATTCTTCCATTCCGCGCGGATGATCTGATTCCCCCTCCTGTCCTTTTCCTCGGAACGGCTGGAAGGCGGCGGATTCATGTTCAGGCCGAAATTGGAAATGACCTGATTGTAGGTCGGCGATTCGAAGGTTTCCGGAACCACGAAGCTCAGCTTGAGGACCTTGACCCCGCCGGCCGGCTGCACCTGCTGGGTCAGCCTGTACTGGATGGTGGATTCCTGCCCCCCGTTCATCAGGTAATTCTCCGCGTGAACGATGCAGGCGGAAACCAGCGTCAGGAGTGCGATGTGCTTTTTTTTCATGACGGACTCCTTGTCAGAGTTGCTTCAGAATGAACTCGGTCATGAGATGATAATAATGCGCCCGGTAACCGGTTCCGTGAAAACCGTGGGCCTGGTTGGGATAGATCATCATGCTGAAGGGTTTGTCCGCAGCCTGCAGCCTGCGCGCCATCTGCATCGTGTTCGACAGATGCACATTGTCGTCCGATGCGCCGTGTATGAGCAGCAGACCGCCCCGGTATGCAGGGATGTAATGCAATGCACTGGCGGCATCGTACCCCCCGGGATTCTCCGAAGGCAGTCCCATGTAGCGCTCGGTCCAGATCGTGTCGTAATTGCGTGGGTCCGTCACAGAGGACAGGGCGATGCCCGCCTTGAAAACGCCGGCAGCCTTGGTCATGGCCAAACATGTCATATGCCCTCCTCCGGATGCGCCCCAGATTCCGACACGGGCGGAATCGACATACGGAAGGCTTTTCAGATACTTGGCTGCGCGCACCTGGTCTTCGAGCCCTTTGGACAGATCTCCGTACACCCGGTTCTGGAAATCGTCCCCCAGGAAAGCGGTGCCGCGGTTCTCGACCGCGAAGATGAGATATCCCTTCTGCAAAAGCAGCTGATGCCAGAGTGCCCCCTTGCCGGAATACCAGGAATTGTCCACGGTCTGCGTGCTGGTCAGGCTCACCGGCACGCCGTAAACATGCATCAGCACGGGATATTTCTTCTTCGGATCGAAAGGATGCGGCTTCATGATGAAGGCGTTGAGCCTCAGGCCGTCGTCCGTGTTCAGATAGAAAAACTCCGGGATGGACAGCCGGAACGGCTTTAAAGCCGGGATATCCCCTTTTTCGAGAACGCGCGTCCTGCGCCCGTCGCTTCGATGCAGGGTCGTGCGGTGCGGCGTTTCTACATTGGAAAAAACATCGATAAAGAAGGAGGCGTCCGGAGCCATTTGAATGTTGTGTGTGCCCGGATCCCGGGTCAGGCGTTCGAATCCGGTCCCGTCCGGCCGGACCCTGTAGAGATGGCGGTCCAAAACAGAGGCTTCGGTTGCCGTGAAATAAATCCATCCGGCTTTCTCATCCACGGATAAAATTTGAGTCACGTCCCAGTTGCCGCGCGTCAGCTGCCGTGAATCGCGGCTTGAATAATCATCATACAGATAGATGTGATTCCAGTTGTCCCGCTGGGACAACCAGAGGTATCCGGGACTGTTTTTCAAGAAAACCGGGTGTTCCTGCACATCCACCCAGCCGTACGGATCCGTTTCAGTCAGCATGACTGCGGTTCGGCCCGTTGCAGCATCCGCCTCCAGCAGATCCAGCCTGTTCTGTTTCCGGTTCAGCCGCTGTATGGCCAAACGTTTGGAATCCGGAAACCAGGCGATCCTCGGGATGTAGATGTCCTTTTCCGGACCGAGGTCCATCCAAACCGTCTCCCCGCCCTGTTCCGGGACAACGCCGATCCTCACCAGCGCATTGGCATCCCCTGCCTTGGGATACCGAAGCGGTGTCACGGTGTTGTGAACAGGTTCGAAATCCACGATGGGGAAAACAGGCTCCGGCGACTGGTCCAGTTCGAAATAGGCGATGCTTTTTCCGTCCGGAGACCAGGCGAAACCTGTGCGGATGCTGAATTCCTCCTCGTAAACCCAGTCGAAACGGCCGATGAGAAGATCCTGGGTCCCCGTTGTTGTAAGCTGGATCTCTATTCCGGAGTACAGGTCCAGGCGGCATAGATTGTCGTTTTTCAGATACGCCAGTTTTTTCCCGTCCGGGGAGAAAACAGGATCCCTCTCTTCTTCATCGTCCTCCGTCAACCTCCTGACCGATCCTGTCGCGGCATCCGCCAGGAAAAGGTCCGTTCCTGAAGGGAGAAGGATGCTGCGGCTGTCCGGGGACCAGATGTAATTCGGCAGCATGAAGCGCTTCTGCCACATCACTGTTCCGAGTTCCTCCGCATTCCTGGAATCCAGCAGGATTTTTTTATCTCCCGATTTCACATCCTCCATGAGAATGCGCTGGCCCTTGCTTTCTGCATCCTCCTCCAGAAACGTATAAGCCGTTCCATCCGGCCGCCATGCAAAGCCTCTGAGGGTTTTGGGGCGATAGATACCCAGGCCGAGCATTTCGACCGTCAGCGAGTCCTGCGCCTGAATGACGGCGCAGACGCAAGGAACGAGGAGGAATAGTAATTTTTTTCTCATATGAGAAATATACCTAAAAGTAGACAGGGATTCAAGACGATTATCAGTGGAACGGACTCCGGCCCCTGTATCCCTTCTTTGACCCCGGGATCAATCATCACCCCCGCGAGGTGATGAGAAGGTGATCCGTCATCACCTCCGGGAGGTTTTAAAACTCTGTCGGATATGGATGAGAATCCACTTGCCCAGGTCAAAAATGTACGGCACCTCCCGGAGGTGATGAAAAGGTGATGATATCATTCCACCAGTATGACCTTTGCGACCGTTCGTTCCGAATCCGCCTCGATGCTGCAGAAAAATATCCCGGAAGGCAGCTTTTCGCCCTGATCGTCCGTACCGTCCCAGACCAGGCTGAAATCGCCCCGGGATTTCTCCCCTTTAAAACGGTCCTCCGCATCCGGCCGTTCGCATCGAACATCCGGATCCGGACGGAATCCGGACGGTCTGTACTGCAGCGGATCACGGTACGGCTGTTGAAGGGGTTGGGATGGCAGGAAATCCGCAAACCGCCCGGCTGCAGAACAGGCACTGCACCGACTCCGGTTTCCGCGGGATACACCCGTTCCCTGTGATTTTCCAAAAAAGCCAGGGTGGCGGACCCGAAATCCGCAATGCTGCCGTTTGCGTCCACCCCGTTGGACGTCCAGGGGAACACGCCCCGCCATCCCTTCTGCCAGGCTTTTTCGTACATCTCGGTCGGATTGTTGACGAGCACGTCCTTGCCCTGGGAATCCTGTGTGAACATGCCCCTGGCCGGGCATTCGCCGATGATGCAGGGCCGGTCGTTGATATGGTAATCGGCCGGGGATTTGGCGCAAGGATTCCCGAACCACCTTGCCACCCAGCCGTACCAGTGGGGTGAATAGAAATCCAAAAATGCCTTCGGGTCGTTCAGCTGCGCCTGCAGGGCCGAGTCCTTCCACTTGTTCCCCTCTCCCGGCGAATCGCTGTTCCATTTGACAGCCGCGCTGCCCATAGAAAACAGGACCGGGCCTGCCGAATGCACGCCCACGGCCATGGCTGCCACGAGGTACTGCAGCCGGTCCCAGGCGATGCTCCCGGCCTCCGCGTTCTCGTGAACCCATTCGATCTCGTTGCACGCGTCTATCGCGAACAAATAAGGATTATCCTGGTAGCGGTTCACGAACGGCAACACGTAATGATCCACCAGGGAGGCGGTTTTTTCATTGTCGTTGAAACATGCCCGATACGCCAGGTAATTCGGATTGCCGCTCTTCGTGTGGTCGAAGGACAGCAGGGTTGCGAAAATGTAGATTTGATGCTCCTCCGCCAATCCGAAGAATTGGTCGAGATCGCTGAAAAAGGATGCAGTGACTCCTGTGACGGTCCCGTCGGGATTGATCCGGATCCCTCCGCCGTTGCAGGAGATCCAGACGCGGATGCAGTTGATCCCGTGTCCGTTCAGGACCTGCATATGGCTGTCCCACCAGGCAGGGTCGTAATTCCCGGTGCCGAAATCGTTCCACCGGTTCCAGGGCGTGTTCGCGCCGTTGAGAAAGATCTCACGGCCGTTCACCAGAAACCGCGTGCCGTCCACCGTGATCCGCTGCGCAGGCGCGTGCACGGCAGCCAGGGCAAAAATGACGGCCGCCGTCCCCAAAATAACATCCCATTTCCGCATCATGAAATCCTCCTTACGGGTATGCCGCTGCAATGGAAAATAAAATCATTCTGCATTGAATACAAACACTTTTTTCTGCTTCCGCTCTGCCTATTGACAAAATCCCCCTTTTTTCATAAACTACCTTCGTTCTGAAGCTGCACGCGGCAGGCTGCGGAGGACGCGCTTGCTGACGGATTGAAGCTCCCCTGCAGCAAGCAGCGGGGAATTGATGAACTGCGGGGAAAAAACATTTGCATTCGCCCGCATATCCCGGGTCGAATCCCGGGGCATTCCCTGGGGCAAGCCCAAGGGGGATGCGCTCGATGACGGATTCATTCAAGCCCTAACCAAGGAGGCGTAACATGAAGATCAAAGCAACGGCATTGATCCTGGTTCTTCTCTTTTCATCGTCGGTTCTCTCCCTGGGCCTCGGCCCCCAGGTCGGCATCTACAAATCCAAGGATGCGGACGAAAGCTCCACGATGTTCGGGCTCGCGCTGCGCACGAAACTGCTGCCCACCCTCGGCATCGAGGGATCGATCAATTACCGCCAGGAAAAATATATGGACGGCTACGTCACGGTGAAAAGCTGGCCGATACAGGCGACGGGCCTGATCTATGTGCTGCCCATTCTCTACGGCGCGGCCGGAATGGGCTGGTATAACGTGACGATTGATTACAAGGACACACCCGGCATGGAATTGAAAGACGAGACGGCCCGGAGGATCGGCTGGCATTTCGGCGGCGGGCTGGAACTGCCGCTCGGCCCGAGCATGACGCTTGCCGGCGATGTGCGCTATGTATTCCTGGATTACAAATTCAAGGATGTGCCCGGAGCCGGTGACCAAAAGAACGATTTCTACGTGATCACCGTTTCATTGCTGTTCGGATTGTAATCCGCTGCGGTATCCGAAAGGAGACCAGGCCGGATGCGGATCCCGGGCCTGTCCGGAGCCCAAGCCCGGACAGGCCCTTCTCTTTTAAAAGGACATTGCCATGAGACCGGAACGCCTCTTTCTCATCACGCTGCTTGCAGCCTTCGCCGGACAGGCATCGGTGATGGGCCAATCCTTTTCAGGTGGATTTCCCTTCTTCCTGCCTGCGGACGACACGACGGCAGCGGCCTTTCTCCCCCGCTTTCCCGCAAGGCCGGTCGGGCCGGACGACTTCGTCGGAATATCGAACGGGCATTTTTCCGTGAACGGGAATCCCATCCGTTTCTGGGGCACCAACTCCGTGGCCCAGGGCGCGTTTCCGGACAAGGCCAGCGCCTGGTTCGTGGCAGGTCGCTTGCGGAAGATGGGATTCAACCTGATCCGCTTCCACCATCTGGACAACGCCTGGTCCGAAAGCCTGTTCGAATCAGGCAAGGACACGCGGCATCTCAATCCCGTCACCCTGGACAGGCTTGAAAAATACATATCCGAGCTCAAGAAGAACGGCATTTATGTGAACATGAACCTCCATGTCAGCCGGATCTTCAACGCCAGGGACGGCGTCAGCCAGGCCGATTCCCTGCCCGACATGGGAAAGGGCGTCACCTATTTCGACCCGCAGCTCATCGAGCTGCAGAAGGAATACGCCTCCCAGCTGCTCAGCCATGTCAATCCCTATACGGGCCTCGCGCTGAAGGACGATCCGGTCATGGCCATGGTGGAGATCACGAACGAGAATTCCATATACCGGATGTGGCGGGACGGATCGGTTCGTCCGATTTCCGGGGGCGGCGATTTTCCGGTGCGGCATGTCCGGATGCTGGACCAGCTCTGGACCGGTTACCTGAGATCCAAGTACCCGGACACGGACAGCCTGGAAAGCGCCTGGAACCGGGGGATCATCCCGGACAGCAGGAACGAGCAGATACAGGACGGTGGATTTGAGACCGAACCTGTCGGCAGGTACTGGCAGCTGGAGCAGCATGAAACGGCCCGGGCCGAAATGGCGCTCGAGCCGTCGAATCCGTATTC
>JAFGEX010000293.1 GCA_016931355.1 bacterium | reverse complement strand
GGCCTTCTCCGTCGCTTTGCTTGAAAGCAGCCCAGACATGCCGGCTGTCAATGACGTACAGGAGCCTGGGGCCTGTTTCCTGAAAATCCTGCGAGAAGGACGGTAGCCAGGTGACGCCGCAGTCCGTGGTTCTCAAAACAAAGAATTTATGGACGAATTGCTCGGCAATGGCGAAACCTGTGTCAGGGCCTGCGAATTGCATGTCCCTGAACGAGTAATCCGCATTGTCACACAGGAAATCCCAGTTCATGCCGCCGTCCGTTGTTTTGAATACGGAGCATATCCAGTAATGATCCGGATCGCTCTCGGTTGTGATTGTTCTGAATGCCCGGCCGGTCCGGCCATCTATGAAGTCCAGGCCTCCGAACGAACCGATATCACCACCGGGCTGGTTTTCCCAGGTTTCCCCTCCATCCGTGGTGGCCAGCAGCACACCGGACCTGCCCCATATCCATCCGGTTCCAGGATCGACAAATTGAACCTCGTCAAGATTTGCGGCTGTACCGCTCGGCTGTACGGTCCATGTTCCGTCCGCCGTGAGGTTTGCGGCAGCCATGGATACGGCTAAGATCATGCTGCGCAGGACGAGAATGCGATTCATGCTACCCTCCTTCAGAAATCCCGCAGCATGGCGCCATACGGTAGGATCCAGGTTCATCGGAGGATGTTCGAACAGCATCCGGATCACATGAGGACTGATTATGGAAGCAGGGGTCATGTGCTGTTATGAAAGGATAATCAGAAAACGAGAAAAAATCAAATCAATTTTAATGGATAAGCGCAGCCTGATCCTCCCATGCTGCGCTGCTCCCCGGTTCATAGGTTGTCATCGGGAAGGAGCGCCGGACGAGATCACGGCCTTCTTCAATGGACTTCAATTTCCCGCATGCAACGGCCTGCATCAGGATATTGCCTATGGCTGTCGCCTCAACCGGTCCTGCGTAAACCGGAAGACCGGTGGCATCCGCGGTGAATTGATTCAACAAACTGTTCCGGCTGCCGCCCCCCACGATGTGCAGGCAGTCCAGTTTCCTGCCGAACAGGGATTCCATGTTCCGGACGACGGTGCGGTACTTCAGGGCCATGCTCTCCAGGATGCAGCGCACGAATTGACCCTGGGTTTCGGGAACAGGCTGGCCTGTCTCTTTGCAGAAGCCTGCAATAGCCGTCGGCATATCCGGCGGATTGAGGAAACGGCCGTCGTCCGGATCGATCAGGCTGCGGAACGGTTTTGCCCGGCTTGCTTCGCCGAGCAAATCCCCGTAATCGCGCTCTTCCTTTTTGTCCCATTGCCTGCGGCATTCCTCGAGCAGCCACAGGCCCGTGACGTTTTTCAGAAAACGGATCCGCCCGGCTACGGAGCCCTCGTTGGTGAAATTGTTCCTGAGCGATTCGGGATTGATGATGGGTCTGTCGGTTTCCACTCCGATCAGGGACCATGTACCTGAGCTGAGATAGGCCCAGCTGCCCTTTCCGGCAGGTACTGCAGCCACTGCGGAGGCCGTGTCATGGGATGTCGATGCGATTACATCCGCATGGAGGCCTGTTTCCCGGACGATTTCCGGGAGCAGGGGTCCCAGACCGGTACCGGGGGTCACGATGTCCTGCATGATGTGCGCGGGGATTTTCAGGGATTCGAAAAGTTCAGGTTCCCACTTGCCGGTCTTCGCATTGAGAAGCTGTGACGTGGTGGCGATCGTGTATTCCGTGACTGTTTTGCCGGTCATGAGGAAATGGAATAAATCCGGCATGAACAGAAGTTTTTCAGCGGCATCCAGGAGCGGATCGCGCGATTCGACCATGCTGAGCAGTTGAAATACCGTGTTGAGCTGCATGAATTGAATGCCTGTGTGCCGGTAGATGGAATCCTTCGAAATTTTTCTGAAGGCACGATCCATCATACCGTCCGTTCGGCTGTCGCGATAACAGACCGGGTTTCCCAGAAGCACGTCACCGCGGCCGAGAAGCCCGAAATCCACGCCCCAGGTGTCCACGCCTATGCCGTTCACGGTTTTGTGCCCCTGCGCTGAGCACACGGCCAGCCCCTGTTTCAGCTCGTAAAACAGGCGCAGGACGTCCCAGTGCAGACGGCCCATCACGGATATCTGGTGATTGGGGAAACGGTGCACTTCCTGCAGTTTCAGCTTGTTTTCCAGCGTCCCCAGCATGACGCGGCCGCTTCCGGCCCCGAGATCAACCGCCACAAAATGACCCGGCATTCTTTTTCCTCAAGAGGCTTTACGCATCATTTCCCGTACAGGGGTCCGAAGTTTCTGCACGCCCGGTAGTCCGCACCTTCAGGGTCCTGCGTGCCGAATGCGGACCAGGCTGAAGGCCTGTACATCCTTTCCGGAGACACATTGTGCATGGCCACCGGGATGCGCAGCATGGAGGCCAGGGTGATGAGCCTGTCCCCGATATGGCCGTAACTGATCGCCCCGTGATTCGCGCCCCAGTTCGCCATGACCGAATACACGTCCCTGAAAGCGCCGCTTCCTGTGAGAGCCGGCGCGAACCAGGTCGTGGGCCAGGTCGGACTGGTACGGCGGTTCAATGTTTCGTGAACGTCGTCCGGGAGGTCCACGGTGAAGCCTTCGGCGATCTGAAGCATGGGCCCGAGGCCTGCCACCAGGTTGATGCGGGACATAGTGACAGGCATGCCCCCGCGGGTCAGGAACTGGGAGGAATACCCGCCTCCGCGGAAGTATTCGAGTTCCGCCTGGCACCAGCGCGTGGCTTCGAGGCATTTTCGAGTCTCTTCAGGAGTGATTTCCCAGAACGGCTTCATGGCAGGTTTCCCGACGATGGCTTGCAAGCCGGTCCCATCCAGGGTCGCAGAGCCTGAATTGATCAGATGGATAATGCCGTCGGATGCCGGGCCCGTCAGCTTTTTCCCGGTGACGCGCTTCACTGCGTCCGGGCTCCAGTACGTTCTCACATCCGCGAATATCTGGGCCGTATCCGTGAGCAGATGGCCGAACAGCATGGCAGCCCCGTTCAGAGCGTCGTTTTCGGTTGCCAGGATGAACGGCTGCCGGATGCCGTTCCAGTCGAAGGAGGAGTTCAGGATGGATTCCATGAAATCGCCGTTCGGAAAATGATCGGTCCACTGGCGCTGGCCCTGGAATCCGGCCAGAATGGCGTTGTGGCCCATCGCTTCCTCGGCGCGTCCGATTTTGTTTAGCTCCGGATTGCCGGTCATGAGATCGCGCGCGATCATCGCCATCTGAACCACCATGCGCCATTCCAGGTCCTTTCTCTGCCTGGAGGAGCGGATTTCAGGTTTGTTGATGTCCTCGCCCTCAGGGCAGTATTGCTTCACCCACGCCAGGGCCCGTTCGAATTCCGCCTCGTCGTAGATCTTCTCCTCCATGCGGCGCGTGAACTCGGACATGTCCACCCATTCGGTGCGCAGTCCCAGGAAATTTTTCAGGAAATGGGGATCGATGACCGAACCGGCAATGCCCATGGATGTGGATCCCATGGACAGATAGGATTTTCCTTTCATTTCAGCTGTTGCAAGGCCTGCTTTCGCGAAGCGCAGGAGCTTTTCCTGAACATCCTGCGGTATGGAATTGTCGTCGCGATCCTGCACGTCCCTGCCGTATATGCCGAACGCGGGCAGTCCTATCTGATTGTATCCTGCGAGCGCTGCTGCCAGATAAACGGCTCCGGGCCGCTCCGTGCCGTTGAATCCCCAAACCGCCTTGGGTAAAAGAGGATCCGAATCCATCACTTCCGTGCCGTAGCACCAGCAGGGAGTCACGGTCAGGCTGACGCCCACGCCTTCGCGGGCGAATTTTTCAGCGGCCATGGCAGCCTCTGCCACGCCGCCGATGCAGGTATCCGCGATCACGCATTCCACGGGCAAGCCATTCGGATGACGGAGGTTTTTCGAAAGGAAATCCGCTGCGCTTTTGGCCATTGCCATAGTCTGGTTTTCAAGCGATTCCCGCACGCCTTTTCTGCGGCCGTCTATGACAGGCCTGATCCCGATCTTGGGCAGGGCCCCTTTCAGTCTTTTGACCGGTGCATTGACCGTGAAGTCCTCATCCTTTGCCATGGCCGGCTCCTTGATTTTTCTTGACATTCTGGGCATGCGAAGATAACTTTACGATGAATCTTGTTGCGAGCGCATTCCCCGGGGCTTGGATTCTGATCCCGGGGTCCACCCCGGGGTCCAATGATGGCAGTTTTGCCCCGGGGTACTTCAGTCACGATAAATATCCGGACTTTTGGGGAAAATGTCAAATCAAATTGAAGACCGCATGGGCATGAGCATGACGGGTCATTCTCGGTGACAGATACATCGTTCCCTGGTACGGAGGTATCCATGAGCACTCCCAAGGACTCGCTCATTTTTTCTTTCATTCCGCTGGTTCTGGCGATCCCCCTGTTTTCTCAGATCCCTTCTCGTCAGCCCATACAGACGATCCGCCTCATGCAGGGATTTGTACTCGAGGGATTGAGCGGAACCGGAATCCCGCAAGCCACCGTCAATTCAGTCTCCAATATCGGCAGCTGCAATCCTGCTCTGTGGGTGGATGAAACGAATGTTTGCTTCGGTATTTCCGAGCAATTCGAATCCGGGATCGATCCGGCATTCTTGGTGGACATGTATTACAGACGCGACAGGAAAGGGCTCCCCCAGTCCGCAGGCATCGTCCTCCCCGCCGGAAGGCTCCGTTTCGGAGCGGGTTTCAGCCAGGGATACAATGCCTACACGGGATTGGGGGATTTGGAATTCACCCATATTGATTCATCAGGGGATTATGTTTCTGGCGGCAGGCTTCAAGCCTTTAGCCGGACCCTGGTCAATGGTTTTTCCGCTCTTTTATCGACTTCCTGTTCGCCCGCCTCGGCCACGCTTTTGAGCATCGGGATCCGCATGAGCCTGGACAGGTTATCCTTTTATGAAAAGGTCCATACAGTCGAATGCAGGGCCGAGGATTGGGCAGCCGGATGGTCTGCGGGGATGCGCCTGGATTTCGAGATCCAGCCCTCGATGTTTATCAGAATAGGGACTTTTTTTAAAAAAGGGCCCCGTTTCCGTACAAATGCCCGGGTCAGCGGGATGGGCTCGTTACTAGACTCCGACATCGATCCATCGGTGACCGGAAACAATCAGGCAATCGCCGGATCACTGATCCGTTCGGAATATCCGGTCAGGACCGAAATGCCGTCCCGGCTGCAGATTGGTTGTTTCGCGGGCTCGGAATCCTCCGTTTTCCTGACAGCTGATTATGCACTTGTAAGTCTGGACCGCGCGATCGAAGGATCCGAGCAGGGACGGGAAATCGCAGGCAGTTTTGCATTCAGGCCTCTGCATTGGGGTTTGTGCTCGATCGGTTTCTTGTCCATGCTGCGGGACTACGGATTTTCGGGATGGACCGGCATTGGCCAGGATCTGTCGGCATTATATTGGACGGTCGGTTGTGTGGTCGAGGCAGGAAAAATCAGGGCCGAACTGGCGTTCGCAAGCAGCAAAACCCAAGAGACGCATCCCTGGTATCGCCAGCATATATTGAAAATGATAATTGGCGGAAAACTGTAAAGGACAGGGAATGAGGAAACAATTTGAGATCCCCTATGGTCATTCCTCTGTGTTTCTTGAGATCGAGGAAGACCGGCTTGCCGGTATTCTTGAATCGCAGGTGAACTCCTATTTGTGTAAGGATACCCAGGAAAACATGGTCGAATATGCGCTGGATCATCCAATCGGGAGTCCAGGTCTCGAGGAACTGGCGCAAGGCAAGAAGACCGCAGTCATCATCACCAGCGATCACACGCGGCCCTTGCCGAGCAGGATCACATTGTCCATTCTGCTGCGGCGGCTCAGGTCGGCGAATCCGGGGATGGATATTTCCATACTGGTCGCGACCGGATATCACAGGGCGTCCAGTAAAGATGAATTGCATCGGATGTTCGGGACATCCGTAGTCGATTATGAACGGATCGTTATGCACGATTCCAGGGACGAGTCGGCAATGGTTCATCTAGGCAGGCTTCCTTCAGGCGGGGAGCTCTGGATCAACAGGCTTGCGGTTGAAACGGATCTGCTGATCGCAGAGGGATTTATTGAGCCGCATTTCTTCGCGGGATTTTCGGGTGGACGAAAAAGTGTCCTGCCCGGTATCGCGGGTTATCAGACCGTGCTTGCCAATCACTGTTCCAAGTTCATTGCGAGCGAATTTTCGCGAACTGGTATTCTGGATGAAAATCCGATACACCGGGACATGATTTTCGCGGCGCGCAAGGCGGGGCTGGCGTTCATTCTGAACGTTGTTTTAAATGGCGACAAGCGTATCATACGCGCATTCGCAGGCGATAGGGAAGCGGCTCATCTGGAAGGCTGCCGGTTTCTGGGGGATCTGTGCCGCGTGCCGAGGATTGAAGCGGACATTGTCGTGGCCTCGAACGGCGGATACCCGCTGGACCAGAATGTTTACCAAGCCGTGAAGGGCATGACCGCGGCTGAGGCTTGCTGCAAGCCCGGCGGCGTGATCGTCATGATATCCGAATGCAGCGACGGTCACGGCGGCCAGTCGTTCTTCGAAAATCTCAAGAATGCGGCTGATGCGCGGGAAATACTGGACCGTGTGGCAGGCGTGTCCATGGAAGAGACTGTGCCTGACCAGTGGGAATTCCAGATCCTGGCGCGCATTCTGGATAAGCACAGCGTGATTCTGGTGAGTGACAAAATCGATCCGGCCGTGGTAACCGCCATGCACATGGAGCATGCTTTTAATATTCAGGAGGCTTTGGAACGGGCGTTTTCTCTAATGGGGAAAAGCGCGAAAGTGACGGTAATACCGGATGGGGTGGGGGTGATTGTAGGGGATCGGGATTAGGGAAAAGACATGTCTCGGGCTTCGTTCATCGGGCATCGTTAAGAAACGGAATCGGGATTCGAGGATCGGAAATCGTTAATCGTCCATCGTCAATCGGCAATGACTTACGGGGCGGTTGATCGCTACAGGGTTGCGCCCTGGGGCGCAAAAGCAAGGAGGGCTTTGCCCTCATGACGGGGCACAGCCCCGATGGATTTCGGCACCGGGGTAGGAACCCCGGCGCCGTCGGGTTCTTGTTGATTCCTGCCGTTTTTATTTGACTTTATAGAACAAACAGCGTATCTTCATTGTATCGACATCCTGGAGAGGAGTAACGTCATGAGATCAAAAGTCCAATTATGGGGCAATAGTCTGGCGATGAGGATACCCAAATTCATAGCCAATCAGATCAATATAAACAACGGCTCAGAGGTCGAAGTGTCATTCGAGGAAGAAAAAATGATTGTCGAGCCCGTGAAGACAAAACGGGAATCCCTGGAATTCCTATTGTCCAAGATTAATGAAAAGAATATTCACAAGGAATTGGATTTTGGTCCGCCCGTTGGTGGTGAGATATGGTAAATTACACCCCTGAACAAGGCGATATCGTATGGTTGACCTTGAATCCACAGTCAGGGCATGAACAATCAGGTCGCAGACCAGCGGTAGTTTTAAGCCCGTCCTCTTATAATTCAAAGGTCGGTCTCGCTGTTTTCTGTCCGGTGACTTCGAAGGAAAAAGGATATCCGTTTGAGGTCCGTCTTCCGGACAAATGTGCGGTCGAGGGTGTTATCCTTGCCGATCAGGTAAAGAGTTTTGATTGGCGCGCTAGAAATGCGGAATATATCTGCTCGATATCGGCGGCAGTATTAAAAGATGTTTCCGGGAAGCTGAAGTTGCTGTTGCCATAAAGGGTTAGTTAAAAGGATCGATTGAATCTGACAGCGAGCGCATTCCCCGCGGCTTGCCGCGGGGTAAGCGAGCGAATCTCAAAGTCTTCTTCCTTCAGATCGAAGATTCCCCGCCGCTTGCAGCGGGGAGCCTCAATCAAGTGCCTGGCACTTTTATGCTATGGATATTCAATCGCTCCAGGGCTGCGCCCTGGGGCGCAAAAGCAAGGAGGGCTTTGCCCTCCTGCAGGGGAACAGCCCCGATGCCATCGGTTTTTAAAATCGGGCACAATCCCTTTTAATGTGGGCACCGGGGTAGGAACCTCGGCGCCATCAGGAGAATTGGGATTCGGGGAATCGAGAACCGACGATCATCCACCGGCAATCTTCAATGGACAATCTTTTTTTCCAAACACTCCGCCACTTCCTCAGCCACAACCCGTTCCTCATCCGTCGGGCAGACAATCAGCAGGACGGGTGACCGGTCCTGCGAGATGACACCCTCCCGGCGGGTTGCGTCGTTGCGTTTTTCATCCAGAAGAATTCCAAGATTCTCCAAATTTGAGACGATGGCCTTCCGCATGGACGGCGAGTTCTGGCCCAGGCCGCCGGTAAATGCAATCGCGTCCGCGCCGTTCAGAACCGCAAGGTATTCCCCGATATAGCGTTTCACGTAATAGGCGAATGTCCGGAATGCGAGTCCTGCCTTCCTGTCTCCCTGATCCATGGCCTTTTCGATGTCCCTGAAATCGCCGCTGAGTTCCGATATTCCAAACACGCCGCCCCGGGAGATGAGCATTTTGCGTGCCTGACCGATGTCCAGGTTTTCCTTCTCCATGAGATAGAGAAGCGCGAACGGATCCAGGTCTCCGACGCGTTTGGCGTTCAGGAGGCCGCATTGAGGACTCATGCCCATGGAAGTGTCCACGGAGACGCCGTCCTTCGTCGCACACACGGATGAACTCCCGCCCAAATGGCAGGTGATGATGCGCACATTGGAACGGCCGGGAAAATATTGGTCACGCACATGCCTGGACACAAATCTGTGCGACGCGCCGTGGAAACCATACTTCCGGATGCCGTGTTTCTCGGAAAGGTTGTGTGGGATGCCGTAAGTATGGGCTTCAGGCGGGATGTCCCTGTGAAACGAAGTTTCGAACAATCCGATGCGGTGGACGGCCGGCAGGAGTTTCTCGAACACACCGATCGCGTTCAGGTAAACCTGGGTATGCACAGGGGCGAGCGGTTCAAATGCCTTCATGGCATCAATGACATCCGGTGTGAGCAGTACGCAACCTGTGACGTCTTTTGCCAGAACCGTTTTGAATCCAATCGCGGAGATTTCTTTTATAGTGATCTTTCGTCTGAGGAGGTCCAATGTCAGATTCACAGCGGATATGTAATCCGGAACAGGGATATTCTCCGTGATGGTCTCGCCGGATCCGAAACAGTGGGAGACAATGCCCTGGGCTTCACCAATGCGTTCCACGCCTGCCTGGAACAGGACGTTCCAGGTATCAGAGTCGAATAATTTGCATTTATAGGACGTGCTTCCGGGATTGGCTACGAGGATTTTCATGGAGCCTCCGGTCTTAAAAACATTTACTCCGCCCCGGGTCCTTCGGGCGCAAGAGCCTGCCCTGAAATCCGCGAAGAGGATGAAAGGGGCCGGATCAATATGATTATTGTGAGGACCCCGGGTTCAATGCCGGGGTTGGTCGATCATGACTTCCACCTCAGATTCTTGGGACGCAAGAGCCCGCCCTGAAATTCGCGAAGCAGATAAAGGGCTCCCTCAGGACGACAGATGTGTGGAATGATTCGGAAATTTTCATTTTTTATTCAATTCCTTCAGTCTCTCCATGACCTTGCGCGTCAGGGCTTCCACATCCGGCTCGGAGGAAGGCGATGAATCGGGCTTCTGGCCGCACAGGCTGATTCTGCCGGGGATGTTCATTTTCTCTCGGAGCTCCATGAGCTTTTCCACCTGATTCTCCGGTATGATGTTCACATTACCGAGCTGAATGGAGATGAACACGATATAAGCCGAATGCTCCAGGGTTTCCATGCGGTGATAGGCTGTGAGCAGGTCCATGCCGAGCGTCAGGGCGCCGTGATTCGCCAGCAGAACCGCGTCGGACCGCTCGATGTAGGGTTTGATCGAATCCGGTATTTCCATCGTGGAAGGAGTCCCGTACGGTGCGATGGGCACAGCCCCGAGCGTGAGCACAGCTTCGGGCAGCACGCATTTGTTGAGAGGGAT
>JAFGEX010000292.1 GCA_016931355.1 bacterium | reverse complement strand
CCGAGCCGTTTCAAGGGTTCTGCGATCACGAACAGTGCGACAACCCACCCGGCCAGGTAGCCGATGGAATAGAGAAAACCGTCGTATCCCACGGTGGCGATCATGCCGCAGATGCCGAGAAAGGAGGCAGCCGACAGATAATCACCGGCGAAGGCAATCCCGTTGACCGACCAATGGATCGTACCCCCCGCAACGAAATATCCGCTGGCGGATTTGGATTTTTTGGCGAAATACAGCGACAGCCCGATGACCAGGGCGACGAAAAAAACAAACAGGGCAACGGACAGGAATTCCATATTCGACTCCTATGCGGTCGTGATTGGATCAGTTGACTTGCTTTTCCCTGCGGGCGCAAAGATGATTGTAGATCAAGGCGAGAATCAAGGCGACGATGATCAATCCAAATCCGTAAACTACCGCCAGATTCAAACCGAACATGATATTTTTCGCCATCAGCGTCGGCGCCATTAAATTGACAGCCACGAATCCGATATAGACAGCTGTATATGCCAGAAAAATGTATATCCCGATCCGTGTTTTAAAGGCAATGGCCAGATCGGACTTTGCGGAGACCGCCGGTTTGTGAAGCATCTCTTTCTCCTTATTTTTAAAATCCCGGAAAACGCATCAAAACACTTCCGACGAATGCAGGTTCTACATGAATGAAATATTAAATTATTCTAAAACGATCTAAAAAGCAATATCAAATTTGGAATTGGTGAAATTGATCACAGGTGAAACCCCTGCGGCATGGGGCTTCAATCCTTCCATCTTTCACTCCTCTTTCATCATGAGGAACAAAGGTTGCATGCCGGACCGGGACCCGTGAGAAACAAATGCCGCATGACGCTTGCATTCATGAATTGCGGGGCTTACCTTTCCCTGTGTCCGTTTTACGGAAAAAAGAAGGACTAGACGAGGTGATCATGAACAGACGAAAAATCCTTCCGGTCCTGTTCTGCCTGTGCGCATGGCCGATGCTCCGGGCACAGGCGCCTCCAGCCGCATGGATTTCCAGGGGGATCGGCGGGGGCGGCGCCCTTTTCAGCCCTGAGTTCAGCCCTCATGATCCGGATGCCTGCTACATGAGCTGCGACATGGGCGAATTGTTCCGCAGCACGGATCTGGGGCGGACATGGGATACGGTTCATTTCAGGCAGGTTTCTGCCGGGAGCCTCTCCCGGGTGTGCTTCACTTCGGATCCGGACATCCTGTACGTTCTGCAGTATCTGGGCTGGGGATACATGCCCTCGAAATCGAAGGACGGCGGTAAAACCTGGGAAATCCTGGACTCTTTTCCGGAGGACAGGGAGGCCTTCACTCTTTTTGCGGATAAACGGAATCCGGACCGGCTCATTGTGACGACCTGGAGCAGGCTTTATTATTCAGGCGACGGCGGAGCCTCCTTTCATGAGAAGTTTTCAACTTCGGACGATGCGGGCATTCTGGCAGCCGGGGCTTTTTTCAACGGCAAGGACATCACAATGGCCTCGAATCTGGGCCTGCTGGTGTCAGAAGACGGCGGCGCCTCTTTCGGCCTTCATGCCCCGGACGGCATCCCTGAAGGTCAGGGTATGATTTCATTCGACGCGTCCACTGCCGGGGGGGCCGTGAAATTCTGGTGCACAGCCGGAGACAGGGAATCCCTCTGGGGCGGGATGACCGGGGGCGATGCATGGGAATTGTGCAGGGGAATCTATTCCCTGTATCCCGGAGCCGCAACCTGGAAGAACCGAACCGGCGGCATTGATCTGGCACGCGATTTTCCTTATTTCATTTCATGCGCGGACAGTGACACGGCAGTCGCATACACGGCAGGGATGAACGAATCCGGCATGCCGATTGTCATGAAAACAACGGACGGCGGATCCGTGTGGGAGCACGTTTTCCTGACGGAAAACAACGAAAACATTTCAACCGGCTGGCAGGGACATCAGGGAGACGTGGATTACTGGTGGGGCGGATTCGCGGAGGGATTCGCGGCAGCGGACAACGATCCGGACAAACTGGCCCTGACGGATCTCGGTTTCATCCACATGAGTACGGACGGAGGCAGGACCTGGCAGCAGAAGTACGTGGACCCCGCGTACGAAAATCCGGCCGGGGCCCCCACACCCAAGGGCAAAACGTACAGGGGCGTGGTCAACCAGACCAGCGTGTGGCATGTTCACTGGAACGATCCGGAGCATCTCTTCGGGTGTTTCACGGACATACGCGGCATACGCAGCACGGACGGCGGGGATACCTGGTCATTCGACTATAGCGGGCATGACCTGAACACCATGTATCGCATCATCCCCGGCCGGGCAGGCAACGGGATTATCTACGCAGCCACCGGATCCGTGCACGACCTGTACATGAGCCACAGGCTCGGCGACGACCCCATAGACGAAGGGGAGGGATTCGTGCTCGCCTCGACAGACGGAGGCGCGAACTGGGATCCGGTGCACGATTTCAGGCGCAACGTCGTCTGGGTCGAGCCGGATCCGGACGATGCGCACCGTCTCTATGCCTGCGTGGTGCACAGCGAAAGCGGTGGGATTTACGTCACCGGCGATTTACAGAACGGATCCTCTTCGTCATGGGTCAAACTGGCCGATCCGCCTCGCACAGAGGGACATCCCAAGGTTTTAAGGGTCCTGAACGATGGGACGCTCGTGGCCGCATATTCGGGTAGGATCGCATCCGGGTTCACACCGAGTTCCGGGATTTTCGTCAGCACAGACAGCGGGGCTTCCTGGATGGACAGGAGCGATCCGGCCATGTTCTACTGGACTCAGGACATCGTCATTGATCCCTCAGATCCGGACCAGGACACCTGGTATGCCTGCGTTTTCAGCGGATGGGGCGGCGCGCCGAACGGCCTGGGCGGACTGTACAGGACCGGTGACCGCGGAGCGTCCTGGAGCAGGATCAGCGGCCTGAACCGGGTTTACTCCTGCACATTCAATCCGGAAAATCCGGATCAGATGTTCGTGACAACGGAAGGCGACGGCCTCTGGTTTTCCGGCAACATCCGGGATGACCATCCCGTTCTGGAACCTGTCGAATCCTACCCGTTCGGATTTCCGGCAAAGGTCTTTTTCAATCCCTTTGATTCAGATGAGGTCTGGGTCGCGGGCTTCGGAAGCGGGCTCATGACCGGACGCATGGATGCGGGAACCGGCATTCAGGCTTCCGGTGAACCGGCGAATGCCGGAAATTTCGGGCTGGATGCGCATCCGAATCCATTCAATCCGGATGTCCAAATCCGTTTCGATATGCCGGTCCGGGCGCACATCAGGATCGAGATTGTCGATATGCAGGGCCGGTTGATCGATGTCCCGGCGCAAGGGCATTATGACCGGGGAATTCATTCGGTGCGCTGGAATGCCGCTGCTCCGGCTTCGATCCTGCCGTCCGGCGTCTATTTGTGCAGATGTATCATGGACGGCCGATTCAGGAGGGCGGTCAAGCTGGTGTTGAAAAAGTAAGAAACTGAGGATTACGCTCCGGTTTTTACTGAGGCAGAGGCGGATTCCTCGATGGCTCCAGTTGATGGCCCCACGCTTGATGGCCCCAGGGCTTGATCGGTGTCCCAGTGGAAGGACATTATGATCGGGGAAGTCATTCGGTACGCTGGAACGCTTCTGCTCCGGCTTCGATCCTGCGTTGATGGCCCCACTTGAGGGTTTATGGCCCCCTTGATGGCCCCAGGGCTCAGCCCTGGGGCCATCAAGCCTCCCCCGCCGCCAGCTTCCGGGGAGCATCAAATGACCGCCGGGCCTTTTGCGGAAAACGTTATTTCTTCTGCTTCAACCAGCCCTGCAGGAGATTCTCGTTGAACCCCTCCATCTTGTTCTGTCCGACTACAATGAACGGAACACCGTCCTTTCCGCCGTCCCGCTTGTACGCAGCGAAATTCTCCTGACTTTTTTCCACATCGACCTCGCGGTAGGGCACATTGTTTGAGTCCATCCAGGCCTTGGCCTTTTTGCAGATGGAGCACCAGGACGCAGTATAGATCAGCACGCTTTCCGGTTGCTGTCCTCCCTTTTCCCGGGCGGATGGTCCGGAATCCCCCAGGCTGTTCAAGATCTTGTAATCTGTAACCGCTTTCATATCCTCGGGCGGGGATGAGGAATAATGCCTCACGCCTGCCTTGTCCACCCAGGAATGCACCTGGCAATCCGCGGTTGCAATCCAGATTATGGAGAACAGGCATGACAGAAAGATCCATTTCATTTTGCAATCCCTTTCAATGAAAAAATAACCCTCTCCCCTCAATGCTCAAATATTCGTGAAAACCGGAACGGCGGTCTCGTTTGCCGTAATATGAAAAAAGAATTTGAAGAATTCAATAAATTGTATTACAATATCAAGTTGAGACCGCCATTGAAAGGAGACTTCCATGAAACGACTTTTCCCTTTTTTCTCCTGCCTTTCCGCCGTGATTCTGATGTCCTGCGCAGGCATGATGCGCAAACCGGATGCAAGGAGGCCTGTCGTGCATCTCATTCCCCAACCCGTGCAAATACAGTACCTGGATTCGGAATTTACGATTGATTCAAACACCTCCATCGAAAGCGCAAATCCTGACCTGGAGGGGATCAGGGCATATCTTTCCGAATTTTTGGGCCTTCATCTCAAGTTGGGACTGAAGTCCGGCCCTAGAGGCAGCGGAAAAAACATCCGTCTTAGAATCGATCCTTCCGTGACCCATGAAGAGGGATATGTCCTCAGGGTGGACGGAAAGGGCGTAACCGTATCCGGGAGGAAACCGGCCGGCGTCTTTTACGGCGTCCAGACCCTGCTCCAGCTGATCCAACAGAATCAAAAAGAAGGGAGCAGCGGGGAATTCCTGATACCCGGCGTCCTGATCACGGATCAGCCCCGTTTCCCCTGGCGCGGCATGCATCTGGACGTATGCCGGCATTTCTTCCCAAAGGAATTCGTCAAGCGGTATATCGACCTGCTGGCCATGCACAAGATGAACGTGTTCCACTGGCATCTCACGGAAGACCAGGGCTGGCGCATCGAGATCAAACGCTATCCGAAGCTGACAGAGATCGGCGCCTGGCGCGTGGACCGCAGCGGCGTGAAATGGGACCAGCGGAAGCGGGCCGAACCCGGTGAAAACGCCGGATACGGCGGATATTACACACAGGATGACGTGCGCGAAGTCGTGGCGTATGCAGCCTCCAGGTTCGTAACCGTGGTGCCTGAAATCGAGATGCCTGGGCATGCGGTGGCCGCCCTGGCAGCCTACCCGCAATACTCGTGCACCGGAGGCCCCTTCTCAGTCATGACAGGCGGCTACTGGCCCATCACGGACATTTTCTGCGCAGGCAACGACAGCACGTTCATCTTCCTGGAAAACATCCTTTCGGAAGTCATCGACCTGTTTCCCGGAATCTATGTGCACATCGGAGGAGACGAGGCTGCCAAGGACAACTGGAAAAAATGCCCCAAATGCCAGGAGCGCATCCGGGCGCACGGATTGAAAGACGAAGGTGAGCTGCAGAGCTATTTCATCAAGCGCATCGAAAAATTCATCGCATCTAAAGGCAGAAGGCTCATCGGATGGGACGAAATTCTGGAGGGGGGCCTGCCGGAGGAAGCCACGGTCATGTCCTGGCGCGGCATGCAGGGCGGCATCACAGCAGCTTCGGAGGGGCATGATGTGGTGATGACCCCGACGGATTACTGTTATTTTGATTATTATCAGGCCAAAGAGGGCGAACCGCCGGGGATCGGCGGATTCCTGCCTCTGGAAAAAGTTTACGGATTCGAACCCGTACCCGGGGAACTGGACGCGGATAAACAAAAACACATACTGGGCGCCCAGGGTAATCTCTGGACCGAATACATCCCGGAGCCGAAGCACGCGGAATACATGGCGCTCCCCAGGATGTGCGGTTTGTCCGAGGTGGTCTGGTCCCCGAAAGACGCGAGGGACTGGACGGACTTCCGGAACCGCCTGAACACCCACTTCAGGCTCCTGGACCTGCTCAATGTGAATTACAGGCGTCCGGCAGCGGAGTGATCTTGAGCCGTCTGATTTGCGGGGCATGACCCGTCCCGGACGGGAAAGGCCCTTCCCTCTCGATCAGCCAGGGGTTGAGCCTGAAACCGGCTCTCGAGCGTCCGGGTTTTCAAAACCCCTGGTATTTTGCTCGGCCCAAGTCCTGGATCGCCCGGGGATTCACATCCCCTGCCGCAGTCCCTCCACAGACCCGTGACTGAGCCGAGGGTCAATTGAAGCATTCCATGATTACACAGGAGAGACACTCAAACAATGCCGAAGAAAAAATCTGAAAAAAAACAGAGGCATTACACCGTAGGAGAGGAAATCGCGTCAAGCATCACGCACGGCATCGGCGCGGTTCTGAGCATCGCTGCGCTCGTGATTCTTGTGGTGCTTGCCGCAAAGAAAGGCGATGCCTGGAGAATCGTGAGCTTCAGCATATACGGCGCCTCCCTCATCCTCCTGTACCTGGCATCCACCCTGTATCACGGCATCCAGCATCCGGGCGCCAAGCACGTGTTTAAGATCCTGGACCATTCCTCCATTTTCCTGCTGATCGCCGGAACCTACACGCCCTTTCTTCTGGTCAATCTGCGCGGCCCCTGGGGCTGGACCTTGTTCGGCATCATCTGGGCGCTCGCAGTTGTCGGAATCGTTTTCAAGGCTGTTTTCATCGGAAAATGGAAAAAGGTGTCCACCCTGGCCTATGTGGCCATGGGCTGGCTGGTCGTGGTCGCGCTCAAGCCCATGCTGGCCGTGATCCCGAAACCGGGCCTGGTATGGCTGGCTGCCGGCGGACTGGCCTATACGGGAGGTGTCGTGTTCTACGCCTGGAAATCGGTCAAATTCATGCACATGATCTGGCATCTGTTCGTGCTGGCAGGCAGCATCTGCCATTTTTTCGCGATTCTGTTCTACGTGCTTCCCTTTTAATACAAAAACTGCCACGCACTTTTAAAAGTGCGTGGCGGTTTCCGCAAAGAATCCCGTTGACTTTTGATCCAATCGTTCTATATTTCCGATAAGCCGCCTTTGTCTCACCTATTTCGGGAGCTTTTATGAACCAGTCCGCATCCGTTACCCCCACGGCATCCATCCCCTACACGACCTTCCGCCAAATCCTGCTGCTCGTGCTTCGCATCGCCGCAGGATGGCATTTCCTTTACGAAGGCGTCACCAAACTCCTGACGCCGGGATGGTCATCCGCCGCATACCTGGAACTCTCCAGATGGGCGTTCTCCGGACTCTTCCAATGGATCGCCTCTCATCCGGTTGTTCTGAAAATCGTGGACCTGATGAACATCTGGGGCCTCATGGCCATCGGCCTCGGTTTGATGCTTGGACTGTTCACCCGCATCGCGGCCATAGCCGGCATGCTTCTGCTCGGCCTGTACTACGTCGCCAACCCGCCTTTCGTCGGCCTGGACTTCGGCGTGCCTGCAGAGGGGAATTACCTGATCGTGGACAAAAACCTCGTTGAATTTTTCGCGCTCGGGGTGCTGGCCTTTTTCCCCGGATCCTTCGGAATGGACAGGCTGATCCGGCGGCGGAATACCCGTCCAGCCGCTTCTCCGCCATCCGCCGCAGCGGACGAAAAATCCGGCTCCCTGACCGGCAGGCGGGAAATCATCAAGGGCCTGGCAGGCCTGCCCTTTCTGGGCGCATTCGGCATCGCATTGGCGCAAAAAATTAAATGGGAAAGCTGGGAGGAGAAGAATCTCGTGGATGCGATGACCAGCGCATCGGTCAAGACATTCGATCCCGCGGGATTGAAAGAGCTCAAGGGTCTGATCCCGGCCGGGACTATCAAAGGCAGGACCTTCAGCAGGCTGATACTCGGGGGCAACCTGCTGTCCGGCTGGGCGCATTCCAGGGATCTGATGTACGTGTCCCAGCTGGTCAAGGCCTATCATCACAAGGATAAAATATTCGCCACGCTTCTCATGGCGGAAAAATGCGGAATCAACACCCTGCTGACCAATCCGATCCTGTGCACCGTGATCGACGAGTACTGGAAGCGGAACATCGGCAAAATCCAGTTCATTTCGGACTGCGCCGGGCTGAATTACGATGCCCAGGGGAAACCCAGCCCCATGCCTTTCCAGGAATACCTGGACCGCGTGCAGCGCGCGATCGACTACGGCGCTGCCGCCTGCTACATACAGGGCGAAACTGCCGATTTTTACATGAAGGAAGGCCAGGCGGACAAAATCGGCCGTGTCCTCGACCTGATCCGCAGCCGGAAGGTATTGCTGGGAATCGGCGCCCACAACATCGAGACGATCGAGGCCTGCGTGAAGGCCGGGTTCGAACCGGATTTCTGGATGAAAACCCTGCATCACCTGAACTACTGGTCCGCGCGTCACCCGGAATGGAACGACAACCTGTACTGCCGCAATCCGCAGCGGACCATCGAGGTCATGAAATCCCTGCCCCAGCCCTTCATCGCTTTCAAGACCATGGCCGCGGGTGCCATCCATCCCAGGGACGGTTTCCGCTTCGCCTTTGAAAACGGCGCGGACTTCGTGTGCGCGGGCATGTACGATTTCCAGATGGTGGAGGACGTGAACATCGCTGCAGAGGTTCTGAACTCGGATTTGAAACGGGACAGGCCATGGACGGCATGAACAAAAGCCAGGGAGGACGATGATGACTCCGATACAGAGAAGGGACTTTATTAAAGCGGGTTCTGCCGCCCTGCTGGCATCATCCTGCGGCGGAACAGCCGCGGCTCACGGAAGGGGCAAGACGCCATTGGAAACTGAAGTTCCCTTGCACTTCAAATACGCGGTGAACGTGGAGATGTGGTGGACCGGACAGGATTTTATGGAGCGCATCCGGAGCGCGGCCAAAGCCGGATTTCCGGCCGTCGAATTCTGGGATACGGAGGGGAAGGATCTGAAAAACATCCGGGCGCTGTGCGACGAACTGGGCCTCGAAATCACGCAGTTCACGGCCTGGGGATTCGAACCGGGCATGAACGACCCCGCAAACCACGCCCTGCTCGAAGAAAAAATCCGCAAGGCCTGCGAAAACGCCCGAACGCTGCGCTGCAGCCTGGCCACCGTGGTCGGGGGAAACGACCAGCCCGGCATGACACAGGAAACGATGCATCAGAACATCATCGCGGCCTTGAGGCGCGTGGCGCCCATCGCTGAGGACGGTGGCCTGACCCTGATTCTGGAGCCTATGAACATACGCGTGGACCACAAGGGCCATTGCCTGTACGGCAGCGCGCCTGCAGTGCGCATCTGCAACGAAGTGAATTCGCCCAACGTGAAGATCAACTGGGACCTCTACCACATGCACATCTCGGAAGGCGATCTCTGCGGTCATCTCCGCGAGGGGGTCGGCCAAATCGGATACATCCAGGTCGCAGATCATCCCGGCAGGCATGAGCCGGGCACCGGAGAGATCAATTACGGCCGCGTGTTGAAGGAAATACGCGATCTCGGATACACGGGATATATCGGGCTCGAGTGCTCGCCCACGGAACCGGCCCGGGCCTGGGAGAGGATCAAGGAAGCGGACCGTTGGGAAGCGGCATGGTGACTCTGTGTCTTGCATCGGCGGCTTGAGCCACCTGAAACACTTATGCCTGGAGCGATACGATAACCGCTCCCGCAGACTCGATCGCAATAGAAAAGAGGACTTTCCGTGACAGATTGAAGCTCCCCCAGCAAGCAGCTGGGGAACTTCAATCTGTAAAGAAGAAGGGATGGGGATTCGCTTGCTTACCCCGGATCAAAGCACGGGACATTCCCCGCGGCAGGCTGCTGGGAATTCGCTCACTGCCGGATAGAATCGGCGCTTCTTCGACAGGATCTAATCATTGGAGGGATTATGACAATCCTGGATTACGGCATTGTGGTGGTGTATCTGGCCGGAATGGTCATCCTGGGATTCATCTTTCAGAAAAAAGCGTCCAAGGGCATTGATTCGTTTTTCCTGGGGGACCGTACGATCCCCTGGTGGGCATTGAGCGCATCGGGCATGGCCTCCAATCTCGACGTCAGCGGGACCATGATCAACACGGCCTGGATTTTCGCGCTCGGCGCAGCCGGCATGTTCATCGAAATACGCGGCGGTGTGACCCTGATCATGGCCTTTCTCATGATTTTCATGGGCAAGTGGAACCGGCGCGCCCAGGTCATGACCATGGCCGAATGGATGCGTTTCCGTTTCGGCAAGGACCGCGAAGGCGACGTGGCCAGGCTCATGGCAGCCGTTTCCATCATCGTGGTCACCATCGCCATGATCACGTACTTCGCCATCGGATCCGGAAAATTCATCGACGAATTCCTGGGCATCCCCTCGTTTCTCGGCATCTCCTCGGAGTTCTGGGCCGCCATCATCATGATCGCCCTCGCCGCGGTGTACACGGTGACCAGCGGGCTTTACGGCGTGGTGTGGACGGACGTGGTTCAGGGCGGACTGATTTTCCTCATGATCCTCTACATCGCGGTCCTGGCCTTCGGTTCCAAAATCCCGGAGGTGTTTGCCATATCGGTCCCGCTCAGAAACGGAGGTTTCCAGACCATCGAAACCACCCGGGAGGCCTGGACCAGCATGCTCCCGTCCATGAAAATCGATTTTCCGGCTGAATCCGCCTACTCCATCTACAACCTGTTCGGCGTGGCCATCCTCTTCTACCTGATCAAGGTCACACTGGAGGGGAGCGGCGGAACCAGCGGATACATGATACAGCGTTTTTTCGCGTCCCGCTCGGACCGCGACGCAGGCCTGCTCTCGCTTTTCTGGACCTTCCTGCTATCCTTCCGATGGATGTTCATCGCGGCTATCGCTGTGCTGGCCATCGCGTATGGAACCACCCATCACACCATCGCGGATCCGGAAAAAGTCATTCCGATTGTCATCAACCAGTCCCTGCATGCCGGCATGAAGGGGCTGCTTGTGGTGGGGCTCATGGCTGCAGCCATGTCCACCTTCTCCTCCACCGTGAATGCGGGCGCAGCCTATTGGGTCAAGGACATCTACCAGGCCTATATCAACCCCAGGGCCTCGGAAAAAACGCTGATCCTGCACAGCCGCGTGGCCTCCGTGCTCATCGTGATTTTGGGCCTCCTGTTCAGCCTGGCGGTCAGGAACATCAATGAAATCTGGGGATGGATCACCATGAGCATCGGGGCCGGCATGATCATCCCCACACTGATACGCTGGTACTGGTGGCGCATGAACGGATACGGCTTTGCCATCGGGACCGCCGCGGGAATGATCGCTGCCATCATCCAAAAACTGGCATTCCCTGATGCGCCGGAATACGTTTCCTTCAGCTTCGCAAGCGGGATATCCCTGGTCGGAACCGTACTGGGCACCTATCTGACCAAACCCACGGACAAGGCCGTCCTCGCCGAATTCTACAAGCGAACGCGTCCCTTCGGATTCTGGGGGCCTGTGCGCAAGGTGCTGCCGGATGATGTCCTGAAGCAGGTGCACAAGGAAAACCGAAGGGACATCGTGTCCGTGTGCATGGCCGTACCATGGCAGCTCGTTCTGTTCATGATGTGGATGATGCTCATCATGCGGCGTTGGGATCATTTCGTGTGGCTGATCATCACCCTGGCCGCATTGTCCGTCGGGCTGTACCTCACATGGTTCCGGCATCTGTCCAAGGAAGTGAAGGTGGATTAGGGGGGCGATTCCAGAGTTCTGTCAGTCCATCAGTCCCTGACCCCGGGGTGGACCCCGGGATTCTGTCATATCGGTCTCCGACTCCGGGTAGGAACCCGGGGTCAGGGTTCCTCTCCCGTTTCGGGAGAGGGCCGGGGTGAGGGCACAGGCGGCACCAGAAAAGTCATCTTTTCTATCCGCTTCAAATGAGTCGCATCTTCGTCCGCGTTTCTCAGTTCCCTGCCGGGCGTCAGGGTCGTAATGACCGCCTTCCCCACGATCCTCCTCCCCTCTTTCCCGAAAAAGCTGCGTGTCCGTATGCCCCACATGTTGTGGAAAACGACCGGATGCCTCCCCTGCCTGCCGATATAGAGCATGATATGCCCCTTGAGCCACAGCAGGCTCAGGTACGGGATGCCATTCTCCAGAATGACCGCCTCTTTTTCCTCATCGCTCAATCCGGCAAGATCCAGGGTTGCTGCGCCTGATCGGGCCTGGTCAGCGGAATGCCTCGGCAGCCAGATACCGAAAGGCGCGAAAAGGTCCTTGATCATGCCCGAGCAGTCCCGGTTCTGATACATGCTCCCCCATCCGTACGGCTCGCCGAGCAGCCGGTTCGCTGCATTCGCGATGTTCCTCCGGGTCAGGGGCAGGGGTTTGACTGCCGCCTGATCCAAAGGCACAGACGCCTGCCTGAGAACCGCATTCCTGACCGAATCCGGCACTGCAGTCCATACGAAAAGGTTCAGGCTGTCCCTGCCGGCAATGGGCAACAGGCTTGCGAAAGGGGCTTTGAAAAGAAAATCACCGGATCTGGACCGGACCGGGATTTCGTCTTTCAGGATCACTGCATAGGGCTCCTTCTTCCAGATCCGCTCCAGGTTCGAATCCACTGCAGCCGCATCCCGCGCAGGGATCCACCCCAGGGCCACATGCGAATCCGCCAGCAGCCACGCGCCGTCCATGCTCACATGAATGATGCGCACAGGCGTGTTGACCGCCAGAGACGCGTTCTGCATATAGTCGAACGGATACCCCTCGCCAGGGAGTTCGAAGTCAAGGAACAGTGGTTTGTGCGTGGGAAGAACCCTCAGATCCGTGTTCGCCGTTGTGATTGCATTGAATCCGGAATTGGGATAGGTCCCGAACCAGGCGTTTTTCTCGAGGCTCTCGAACCATCCGCTGTCCGGAGGCTGCCGGTTTTCCCCATACACGTCCCTGCCGGAATAGGCTGCAAAACCCCAGGATGCAGCATCCCGGCTGTGCCTCGGTTTCGTCCGGTTCCATACCGCGAAATACAGGGAATCGAAACGGCTGTTCAGGCGTTTCTGTTGGTCTGCATCCACGACAGGTCTGTCCGCATTTTCCGGATCCAGGTAGCCCGTGTTGTCCTGCTCCAGATCTCGGATGTCGCGCAGCAATCCGGGCGAGGCTGCGCATCCGGCAAGGAGTACACACAGGACGGACAGCAGGCCCTGAAAAGCGGCAGCGGTTCTCTCTGATTTATTACAGCGATGCACGAATCCCGTCCAGAGTGGTTCTGCACTGAGGCGCCATCTGGAAGAACTTTTCAAGCTTTTCACAGATATATTCTTTGCAATGGGCACAGCTCGCGACCTTTTTGTTCTTTCCGCATAAGCGGATTTCACAGACCTTGCAATGACTGAAAACAGGTTCGACATCAGACAGGCAGCCCTTGCAGTTCACATCCTGCCATCGGATGTCAGCGCCGAACTGTTTGGACCATTCAGCCGCTGTCTCTTTTCTTTTTTGATCGTCATTTTTCATCGTGGCGATGAAGGCGCCGCATTCGTCGCAGCGCAGCCCGCACATGGAGATCATTTTTCCCATTTTCCACTTCCTTTCAGATGATCATAGAGTGATGAATCAACAAACAGTGCTTGCATCGGGCGGGTAAAGGCGTTAACAGGATACAGGCGATCAGCGCTGAGAACAGCCCCTCCTCGCCGTAGGGCATCGATTGAAGCTCCCCGGAAACTCACGGTGGGGGGAATCTTCGATCTGTAGGGAAAAATTTGTTTGTATTCGCTCGCTTACCCCGGGTCAAAGCCCGGGGCATTACCCGCGGCAAGCCGTGGGGAATGCGCTCGCTGTCAGATTCAAAATTCCGGGGACAACGACCTCACCTGAAAGGTCATTCCCGCAATCTTTTGGCGGGAATCCAGGGTTTTCTCCTTTCAAACCGTTCACTCCGACGCCTTGCCCGTCATGCTGTCGATGCGCACCCGGATGATGACCATGCGGGACAGAGCCTGATCGGAATAGCCGAATGATTTCTCTGAATAATGGGCCATGATCACATCGAGGGCCTTTCTCTTGTCCTCCGGATCATCTAGAATGTCGGCCTTTCCGGTCCCGATGACGGAACTGTATTTCAGGCTCCAGGAGCAGGCCTCGTCCGAGCGCATCATTTCGTTTCCGGACTCGACTTCAAAGCAGACGACCGGATTTTTCCGGATGATGTCCAGTTTTCTGCCCTCGGTCGCGGAGTGAAAATACAAGGTCCGGTTTTCATATCCGAAGCACATGGGGACCAGGTAAGGCCTGTTGTCATCGGAAAAGGCAAGCCTGCAGACATCCGCTTTCTGGAGAATCGCTTCGATGCGGGCGATATCCGTGATTTCTTTCTCTTTCTTTCTCATGAATCCGTATGATCTTCAGAAATGAAATCCGAACAGAAAGTGAACAACCGGTATTTTCTCGTACACATACACATCGCGGATCATTTTTACCGGATAAGGCTGGAGCGGGATGCGGCATTCGATTGAGAAACAGCCCCAGACCAGCTCCAGACCGGACATCACAGTAAAACCACTGCCCTCAAACCAGGAAAAGCAATCCCAGCAGGTTGTGTAATCATAATCGTAATCACGGTATTCCTGCTTTTCCGGATCCCAGAGCGATTCGCTTTTCAGGAGCGTCAACCTTGACTTGTCGGACACACCGAGCGAAAAGCAGGGCCCTATCAGTATGGACGCAACAACCGATCCGGCCAACCTGACTTTATGTCTTAGAAGCATCGGGAAATCGATGGACCCGAACCTGCAACGGATGTCATAATAATGGACATATTCAGATCCGTACATTCCTGAAGACTGCACGGATTTGTTTTTCAGCAGTCCCCCGCGCGTGGAAAAAAACAGCTCCAAAACCAGCGAGGTGTTTTGATAGATCCTCCATTCCTGTCCGATTCCGAATGTGACGCCCGCCTGCACCCCGGTCCCGTTTTTCATGAGGGTGGATAAATTGAAGCCGTTTTTAACGGTAAATGACGACCGGGGGGATGAAGACGCAGAAAACGCCAAAAAAAAGATGAATGGAATCCATTCTTTTGATCGCCGTTCTTTCACTTTAAAAGACCAAAGACCAGCGATTTTCCGAAGACCCGCAAGCCGGCTGTCAAACAGAATGAATATACGTTTCATCACTCACTCCGGAGCCCTCAGAGAATCCGGACCGCAGGCGCCCCGATTATCCCGGGACTCCCATTTGTATTCCAGTCTGGCAATCGCATCCCTCCAAAGGGATTCCTCGGTCTCCATGAGATTCCTGGCGGCCAGGTAGAGTCCGCCGAGGAAGAATCCGGCTCCCGCCGCAAACCCTGAGTGCGTGATCCCGCCGACCGCGACGGCCGAGGCGATGCTGCCGTAGCTCAGCCCGATCAAAAAAGAGATGGCGCCCTGGGCTCCCCAAAAACCCATCTCACTCCGGATCTCCCGGTTCGTGAAAATATGCCTGACCGGCAGGCCTTTCAGGGAGTCTGAAATCGCAGGCAGTAGCGCATCCCGGCCCGGACGCATGCGTTCCGGGGAATCTCCGGAAGATCCCATGACCGGCATCCAGACCAAGAATAAAAGAAGAGACCAACGAAGGGAACGCGGGAAACACATGGTGCCTCCCTGGCGCAATGAAAATGAATCCGGTCATCCCGGATCAGATAAAAATTGAATCTGTCAGCGAACGCATACCCCTTAGGCTTGCCCCGGGGTAAGCGAGTGAATATAAGGGTCTTTTTCCCTACAAATCGAAGATTCCCCTCCGCTTGCTGCCGGGGAGCTTCAATCTGTCAGCGAACGCATTCCCCTTAGGCTTGCCGAAGGGCCTGCCCCGGGCTCTGATCCGGAGCCTGTCCCGTGGCTATAACCCGGGTTAAGCGGGCGAATATCAACGTTCTATAAAAGGATTCCATGAACAAGCGGGTGAACATCCCCTCACTTCCCGGGCGGCATGAATCCGTCCGTCTTGTGCCGCACGATTTTCCCCTCCGCCATGTAGATGACATCTTCCGCGATATTCGTGCAATGATCCGCGATGCGCTCGCAATACCTGGAAACGCTGATCATTTGAAGAAAGCTTTCCGGCTCGGGAACGGCTTTCTTCATCTCATCCACGGCGATCCTGTAAACCTCGCGGTTCAATTCATCCACCTGTTCCTCGATCTCCAGGACCTCGCAGGCCAGGGGCACCTTCATGTCCACGAACGCATTCAGACTCTTGTTGAGCATGGCCTTGACTTTGTCCGCCATGGAAGTGAAATCGAAAGGGGTCTTCACCCTGACATGGCCTGATAGAAATTCCGCCCGTTCCGCAATGTTCACGGCCAGGTCTCCGATGCGTTCGAGATCGCTGTTGATCTTGATGATGGAAATGATGTATCGCAGGTCCATGGCCACCGGCTGGTATAGGGCCAGTATTTTCAGACATTCCTCCTCCAGGTCCACCTCCAGCTTGTCGATCTGTGAATCGTTTTCAATGACCCTCCTGGCCAGTTTGTCATCCCTGTCCAGCAGCGATTGCACCGAAAGGTTGAGCTGGTGTTCGACCGCCCCGCCGAGGATCAGCAGGCTTTTCTTGGCCTTTTCGATTTCTTTTCTCAACAATAGGGACATGGACTTTCTCCCGGGCCGCCGGCAAAAATCAACCGTATCGCCCTGTAATGTAATCCTGAGTCTTTTTGTTTTCCGGATTCGTGAATATTTTCTGCGTATCGTCGAATTCGATCAACTCTCCGAGAAGCATGTAGCCGGAGAAATCCGAGATGCGCGACGCCTGCTGCATGTTGTGCGTGACGATGACGATGGTATAGTGGTTCCGGAGCTCCAGCATCAATTCCTCGATCTTGGCCGTGGCAATGGGGTCCAGCGCGGAACAGGGCTCATCCATGAGGATGACCTCCGGCTCCACAGCGAGAAGCCGCGCAATGCACAGGCGCTGCTGCTGGTCCAGCGGCAGCTCGAGCGCCGGATGGTGGAGCTTGTCCTTGACAGGCTCCCATAGCCACGCGGCTTGAAGGCTGGATTCCACCTTTTCCTTGAGCGTCTTCTGATTCCGGATGCCCGCGACGCGCAGCCCGTAGACCACATTGTCGGATATGGAAAGTGGAAAGGGATTCGGGCGCTGAAAAACCATGCCCACCCGCTTCCTCAGCTCGTCCACCCGGATGGCCGAGCCGTAGACGTCGATCCCGTCCAGCAGTATCGTCCCGCTCGTTTTCACACCGCTGATCAGGTCGTTCATCCGGTTCATACCGCGGAGAAGCGTGGATTTACCGCAGCCGGACGGACCGATCAAGGCCGTTATCCTTTTCTCCAGGATGGCCATGTTCACGTTTTTCAAAGCCTGGAAATGGCCATAGTACAGGTTGAAATCCCGTACGTTCATTTTTACCGGCTCCGTCTCCGATCCATGCGGAGGGGCCGCGCGGCCGTTGCCTGTATTCCCGCCCGTCATCCGAAACGTCCTGTTATATAGTCGCTGGTGCGCTTGTCCTCCGGGGATGTGAAAATCCGGTTCGTGGTTCCGAATTCGACCAGTTCGCCCATGAGAAAAAAGGCCGTGTTGTCGGCAATGCGCGCGGCCTGTTTCGTGTTGTTGGTCACCAGGATGATGGTGTACCTGCTTTTCAGCACAGTCAGGGCTTCCTCTATCTTGGCCGTGGAAATGGGATCCAGT
>JAFGEX010000291.1 GCA_016931355.1 bacterium | reverse complement strand
CGGTTTTCGTAACCGTTCCAATGGAGCGCCGGGATGTCGAGTCCGGACCGGAAAGCCCATCCCCGGTCCTCCTGGTCCATGCGGGCGTCCTCCTTGGGACCCAAAAAGACCGGGATGGTTGCCTTCCTGCCCTGGTAGGTCAGGCCCGTGCCGAGGGCGAATGTCCGGATGTCGTTGATGAAGCCGGACTGTTTGTCCTTGACGAGCAGATGACCGGATTCCAGGTTCCACAGCAGGCCGGGAAGAAGGAGGCGCGACAGGCTCATGGAAAGGTCATGCTGGTCCTTCCATTTGGCCTCATCCGGCAGGGTCCGGAGCCTGGACGAGGACAGCCGGTCCCGGATCTCGATTTTTCCGTACCTGAAATCCGGTCTTGTGAGATTGAAAACGGATTGCCAGGCATCCGTATTGAGCCCTTTTTCATACCGGAGGAGCAGGGAATCCGCGGGAGCGGAGAAAATGTTCTGCGCCAGAATCATCAAGAGGATTTTTTGCAGCGCCGATTTCATGGCTCGGGAATGCGGAGCCCCGGCGTTGCTGCGATGCCCGGGCGCACCGCGCCTTTCATTTCCGGTTGTTTTTTCGGCGCAGCCACTTGATCTGCACCGGCTCCTTCTTCTCGTCCACCTTCACGGCCCCGCCCGAGAGGACCAGCTTGAAAGCGTCCTCCACGGACATGTCCAGGTTGATCACATCGGACTTCGGCACGAAGATCAGAAATCCCGTGGTCGGATTCGGGACGGTCGGGATGAAGACGCTGACCACGTCCGTCTTCAGGGTCCTGTCGATTATGCCGCGGATGTCGGCCGTGAAGAATCCGATGGTGAACAGCCCTTTCCGGGGATATTCCACCAGCACGGCCCTCTTGAACAGCTCGCTTTTTTCAGAGAAAACCGCCTCGCTGATCTCGCGGATGGTCTGATAGATCCGGTTCATCAGCGGGATATGCCCCACGACATGATCCCCGACCGCCAGCATTTTACGGCCGAAATAATTCCTCGCAATCGCGCCGGCGGCCAGAATCAGGAGGGTCAGGGCGACCAGGCCGATTCCCGGGAACGGGGTCACGGGGTGCTCCAGGTCGAGGATGCGGCCCAGAAAGACGGACAGGGGATTCTTGAGGATGTTGTCGAGCATCCTGAACAGGACGTACAGGATGTAGAGGGAGAGGGAGATCGGAGTCACCACGATGAGGCCGGTGAAGAACATATTCCGGATCCTGCCGAATTTCATTTATCGTCCTCGGGCACCACGCGATAGACTTTTTCGTTTTTCCTGGCCATGCCGAATTTTTCCCGGGCAATCCGCTCGATGACCTCCGGATCCTCAAGCTTCTTCTTTTCCTCCTCCAGATCCATGCAGACGCCCCTGAGTATTTCGATTTCCTTCCGGAGTTTGGTGCGGTTGTGCCATGCGCGGAACTGGCGGATGAACCCCCTGTTTCCCGTGGAGAGCAGGAAAAGAAGGATGAGAAAGGCCGAAACGGCGAGTATTCCCATCCCTCTTTTTTTGGATGATCCGCTTCGGTTCATGGAATTTCTGTCATTTCTCCCGGCCTGCCCGGCCGGCGTAAATGGCCATGTCGCCGAGGTCTTCCTCGATGCGGAGCAGCTGATTGTACTTGCAGATGCGGTCCGTCCGGCTGGCGGAACCGGTCTTGATCTGACCTGCGTTGACCGCGACCACGATGTCCGAAATGGTCGTGTCTTCCGTCTCGCCGGATCGGTGGGACACCACGGCCTTCCACCCCGCCTTGTGCGCCATTTCAATGGCGTTCAGGGTTTCGGTCAGGGTGCCGATCTGGTTGACCTTGATCAGGATGGCGTTCGCGCTGCCCTGGGCGATTCCCTTTTTCAAATATTCCACGTTGGTGACGAACAGGTCGTCGCCCACGATCTGGATTTTTTTGCCGAGTTTGTCCGTCATCAGCTTGAATCCGTCCCAGTCGTTTTCCGCCATACCGTCTTCGATGGAATCGATCGGGTATTTCTTGACGAGCTGCGCGAAATAATCGACCTGTTCGGCGGGTGTTCGTTTCGCACCTTTGTCGCCTTCGAACACGGTGTAGTCGTACACGCCGTTTTTAAAGAATGCGGAGGCGGCCGGATCCAGGGCCAGCATCACGTCCTGGCCGGGCTTGTAGCCGGCCTTTTCAATGGCCTTGACGATGGAATCGAGCACATCCTCCGTGCCCGTGAATTTGGGCGCGAAACCGCCCTCGTCCCCGACTGCGGTGGAAAGCCCGCGGTCCTTGAGAACCTTTTTCAGACTGTGGAAAATCTCGGCCCCCATGCGCAGCGCTTCCTTGAAATTCGGGGCTCCCACAGGCCTGATCATGAATTCCTGGAATGCAACCGGCGCGTCCGAATGGGAGCCTGCATTCACGATGTTCATCATGGGCACGGGCAGCACCTTGGCGTTCACCCCGCCGATGTACCGGTACAGGGGCAGGCCGGAATATTCGGCCGCTGCCTTGGCAACCGCCAGGGAAACTCCGAGTATGGCGTTGGCGCCGAGATTCCCCTTGTTGGGAGTGCCGTCGAGTTCGATCATCATCTGGTCGATCTCGGCCTGATAGAGGCAGTCCATGCCCACGACTTCTTCTGCAATGCTTTCGTTGACGTTCTCAACCGCGCGGGTTACGCCCTTGCCGAGATAGCGGGTCTTGTCCCCATCCCGAAGCTCGACCGCCTCGTTTTCTCCTGTCGAGGCCCCGGACGGGATCGCGGCCCTGCCCAGAATGCCGCATTCCAGGACCACATCCACCTCAATGGTGGGATTTCCCCTGGAATCCAGAATTTCCCTTGCATGCACATCCGTTATCAGAGACATCTTGTTCCTCCTGTGATTGTATGACCCTTTCTTAAGTTTATTAAATTAAGAAAATCGAAGGATAATATCAATAGGGATCTGAGGATTGGAGGTGTAAACGGTTTCCGTAAAATTTCGCACCCGAAAACTTTCACCGGAGGCCCAGGTCCGGAGTTGGATGGGTATCAGAATTCCCCGCCCCTTTCGATGGCCCCAGGGCTGAGCCCTGAAGCCATCGATGCCTCCGTGGGTACATTCATTCCGTTCGGGCACCGGCAGAGGCCGCATGTGCCGGAAATAGGATTTGCATTTTTAATTTCTTCTGAATATTTTTATGTCTGATCAAGAAGGAGGATGCATCATGAAAGTTCGGTTCTATACCGTCAAGTTTTTCGTTTGTTGTGCGCTCGCTTCATTCGGCCTGCACGCCCAGACCCTCAACGTGCAGGTGACCGCGCCTGCAGCGGGGATGCATTTCGCAGAATGCTCGGACATTCTGCTCTCCGCGGATGCATCCGTGGAAGGGGGGGAGATCAAGAGCGTCACCTTCTACAGAAACGGCCTTCTCCTGTACCCGGATTCCAAGGCTCCCTTTGAATTCAACTGGAAGAACGTGCCGCCCGGCTATTATTCGATCACTGCCGTGTTGAAGGATAAGACGACACTTTTAGACACCAGTGCGGCTGTGCCCGTGATCGTCGGAGACATCGTTTCAGGCGACGTTCTGGCGAACGGCAAGTTCAACTGCAGGACCTGGCCCTGGGTGCTGAATGCGGACGCCAGTTACGGGGCAAAGGCCACCTGGATGATAGAGCCGGACGCCTGGATCGCAGACTCGGCTGCAGCCATCGTGACGGTTGAAAACGGCGGAGTCAATGACTGGGATGTGCAGCTCCAGCAGCCTTTCCCGGTGGACAGCGGTCATACGTACACCGTCTATTTCACGGCCATGTGCACGGAAACCAAGGACATCAATTTCGCGATCCAGCAGAACGTGAGCCCGTGGACGCCCTATTATCTGGGTTATGCGACGGTCGGGGAGCTGGGCACTTTCGGGCCTTACGAGTTCATCTGCACGCTGACGGATCATGACGCCTGGATCCGTTTCAACATCGGGAATTCCGGGGAAGCGGGCCTGATT
>JAFGEX010000290.1 GCA_016931355.1 bacterium | reverse complement strand
GTCAAAGCCGTTTGCCTTCGCCGCGGATGTCGACCGCAACAATGCCATGGACCTCATCGCCGGCAATCCCTGCAATGATGCCTTGTCCGTTCTGTACGGCACGGGCGACGGATCCTTCGCGCCGGCCGCGGGCAGGATCGAACTGCCGGGCCGTCTGACGGCAGCCGCCATGCTGGATCTAAACGGGGACGGTCTGGCTGATCTGGTCGGCGGCAATGCGGCGGACCGGTCGATGTGGACCCTGCCGGCGAAGGCGTCCGGCGGTTTCACCGAAATCCGCAGTCAGGCGGTATCCGCTGTTCCCAGGGCCTTTGAGGGCTGCGATTTCAACGGCGATGACAGGCAGGATGTCGCTTTCCTCACGGAAGACCGGTTGAAGATCGTCCTGCTTTTCGGCGCCGGAGACGGTTCCTTTTCAGGTTCCTCCGAGATCACCTTCTCCGACTCGGTGGCCGCATTCTGCGCGGCGGATTTCGACGGTGATGCGCGTCCGGATCTGGCCGTGTATGATCACCTCACCCTCACCTTGACGCCGTTTCATTTATACAAGGGCGACGGCGAAGGAGGGTTTACCTGGGAAAAAGATTTCGCGGGCTTGTTGGGTGCGAATTTGATTGAGAAAGCGGACGTGAACAACGACGGCCACCTCGACATCATCGCACTCGGGCTGATGGGCGCTGTCGTCCATCTGGGAGACGGCGCAGGGAATTTCAGCATCGCCGAAAATGAGGAATTCGCAATATTGGGCCAGGTCTCCAGCGCCCTTGTTCTGGACGTGGACGGGGACGCGAATCCGGATCTGGTGGTGGGCGACTTCAGCGAATGGACCCGGCACGTCAAGGTTTTTCCAGGTACGGGAGACGGCCGGTTTTCACCCTCATTCACCCATTACGGCGTCAGCGGTATTGCCGGCACGCTGTGCGCCGCCGATTTCAACAGCGACGGCGCAACGGACATCGCAGTCGTGCATCCGGACACCGGCCTGGTGTCCGTCCTGTCTGGTGCAGTACGGTTGGAGCACGACATTGCCGTGAAGTCGATCCTGGCCCCCGCCGGATCGGTTTTGGAAGGATGCTCTGTGACGCCCCGCGCGGTCGTCCTCAACAGGGGAGCATCGCCGGAGAACTGCCGGCTGGAATGCAGGATCGGGGACAGCTACCGGAACACGGTCGACATCCGGCTGGAATCCGGCGAACAGAAAGAGATCGTCTTCCCCCCGTGGATCCCAGCGAACGCCGGCAACTTCAGCGTCGAAGTGACCGCAATCCTGGAGGGCGACCAGATCCCAGCCAACAACCGGATGACCGCCGGCGTCACCGTAACGGCCGGCGCGGACGGCGGCGCCCTGTCGATCCGGGACATCACGCCGGATCACGGAGGAAACGACGGATGGCTCAGCGTCACGGTGTCGGGAACCGGATTTATAGAAAATACCGAAATAAAATTAATCCGGGGCGGAAAGGAAATCCGGGCTTCCGGCTATTCCAACGAACAGACCGTCCTCATTGATTCCACTGCGTTCAAGGCGGTGTTCGACCTGAACGGAGCAGAAACCGGCGGCTGGGATGTGGCGGCAGTGAATCCGGACGGGGATTCTTTCACCTTTGAAAACGGCCTGGTCGTCGAACAGGCGAAAAAGACATTGTGGGTGGACCTGCTGGGCCCGTCTCAATTCGCCCTGAGCGCGCATCATACCACTTTGCTTTCCTATGATGCCATAATCGGCAATTCGGGAAACATCAACCTGGAGTATGCGGTGATGGTTTTGGAATTGCCCAAATGGCTGGACCTGATGTCGATCGTGAGGGCCTCGGACAACGACACCCTGCTGCTCGGCGACGGCGAGCGGATCTACAACGTCATCGAAGGCGAACAAAAAGATTCCATGCGGGTCGCGGACATCGATTCTACAATCATCCCGCTGTACATCGGCGTCCTGAATCCGAATGAAGTCGTCACTTTCAAATTGAACGTCCGCGGCAACTGGACCGCCTATCGCGACCAGGTCATACGGCAAAGGCCGGGGAAAGCCCATCACCTGGAGGACGACGACGGCGGCGGAATCGGAATCTCGGCCTTTCTGATGGACGGCGTCAAGTGTTTCGGAAAAAACCTGGCGGAATCCGTAGCGGACAAAGGGGATCTGACCCTGCAGGATTTCGAGGATGCGGGCGAGAAAACGCTGGAAAGCATGGGAGAAAACCTGTTCTGGACCGGCGTGACGATCACCATTGAAATCCTCTGCCCCTGGACCATTCCCTTCATCGAAGGGTACAACATCGCCAAAAAACTCATCGGCTCCATTGAAAGCGCCGAACAGATGTTCCGGCTTGCCTTGAAATTCCTGCTGTTGTTCGCCGAATGGTGGGGGGATCCCAATTTCAAGGAGGGCCCGGTCGGATACGGGGCTGCGGGATATGTAACGGACAACCGGCCCTATTTTTATCAAATCCATTTTGAAAACGACAGCTCCGCGACCGCATCGCCACCCTGGGTGATCGTGCGGGACACCCTGGACAGCGACCTGGAGTGGTCAACCTTCAAAAACGCCGGGAGCAGCCATCCGCTGACCAGCACGGTTCTCGATTCCGCAACCGGCGAAGTGGTCTGGCGTTTCGACGGGATCGATCTGCCGCCGAACCGGATCCCGCCCGAAGGGGAGGCGTGGTTGAGTTACAGCGTTCTCCCGAAAACCGGTCTGGCTTCCGGCACATCCATCATGAACCGAGCGTCCATCGTTTTTGCCGGTCAGGACACCATTTTGACCAACACGGTGGTCAATACCATCGACCGTATGCCTCCGACCGCGCGCGTGGAACCCCTGGCGTCCAGCCAGGACCACGTTGCCTTCACGGTAAGCTGGTCAGGTGAGGATTCGGAATCCGGCATACACCTGTACAACATCTATGTTTCCAGAAACAACGGGGCGTTTGAACTCTGGACGCAGACCGAAGGAACCAGCGAAGTCTTCATCGGCAGAAACGGCGAATCCTATTCTTTTTATTGCACGGCGACCGATCACGTCGGGCATGTCGGCGCATCGCCGCAAACGCCGGATGCGGCGACCGTTATCTCAGCCGCGGAAAGTATCGGGGTCAACCCAAATCCTTTTGTCCCGTCGCGCGGCCATCAGAGCATCACGTTTTTCGGAGAGGATGTCGCGAACGCGGAAATCCGGATATACAACAAGGCGGGACGGATGGTGGCGAAGCTCAGGGAGTCGGAGGGTAAACCGAGACTCGATTGGGACGCGACCAATGAGCACGGCGACAACCTGTCCAGCGGCGTTTATTTCTGGATTCTCGCGGGTAAGAAGGATGCAAAAAACAAGGGCAAGTTTGCGATCATCCGATGACCGATCCTTTTGCGGGACAAGCCGAGGGGATGCGATTGCCGTCAGATTGAAGCTCCCCGGCAGTGCGCTGTCGGGGAATATCCGATCTATAGGGCAAAAGACATTGATATTCGCCCGCTGACCCCGGGGCAGGCCCCGGGAAATGCGCCCGCTGACAGATTCACATCGGCTTGCCGCGGGCTTGCCTTCCGGTCTTTTGGGCGGAGGATGAACGCGCCGGCAGAGCCGTTCATGGAGTCATGATTCTCCGGGGAAAATAAGATGAAAAAAATTCTTTGGATCGTTCTGGCGCTTTTCATGCCCGCTGTTCGGGCTGCGGGCCAGGGGACCACCGGGGCCCCCTTCCTCGAGATCGGGGTGGGGCCGAGGGCCTGCGCCATGGGGGAGGCTTACACGGCGATTGCGGATGACCCGTCCGCTGTGTACTGGAATCCGGCCGGATTGAACAGGATCCGGTCGAATGATTTGATGTTTTCCTATCATTTCTGGCTGCTGGATATGAGCCTGCAGCATGCCGGCGGCGTCCTGCCGACCCGGTGGGGGAATTTTGGATGCGGACTTTTCTATTCCTCCTCCGGTCCCATACCGCGCATCGAGGGATTTTTGAAAACCGGCGAATATACGGCCTTTGATGCGGCTCTGAGTCTTTCCTACGGCCGGCCCCTGTCCGGGGCCCTTTCAGCCGGCGTCACCGTGAAAACGATCGTCTCGCAGATCGACAAGGTGAACGCATCCACCTTCGCGGTGGATGCGGGATTGCTGGTTGATACGGCTTTCGTTCCCGGATTGAGCCTCGGCGTCAGCGTGCAGAACATCGGTCCCGGTCTGAAATTCATCGACCAGGTGGATCCCCTGCCGCTTTGCATCCGGGCGGGGGCTGGATACACCCGCAGCGACCTCACGGTCGGAGCTGCACTGAACGACTACATCCAGGGAGAAAAAGACGCCGGCATCGGCTGCGAGTATGTTTTTCTGGACGCCCTGGCCCTGAGAATCGGTTACAACACCAGAAATGCGCTGTCCGGCGGACTGGGATTGCTCCTCTCAAGACTGGATATCGGTTACGCAGTGGCGCAATTCAAGGACATCGGTCTTTCACACATGATTTCGCTGAGAATCCGGAACCTCTGAGAGACGGACCGAGGCCGCAGACCGCCGAACGGATGAGGGGACACCCTCATCGCCGGCGCAATTCTTCCATTACCTCACTGTCAGCCTGCCCTTCAGCACATCCCGTGAATTCCCTCCCACGAGAATTTCGAAATCCCCGGGCTGCACGCGGCGTTTCATATCGAGATCATAAGCCTCGAGCTTCTCGGGCGTGATCTGGAACGTCAGGGTTCTGGTCTGCCCAGGCTCCAGATGAATGCGCGCAAAATCCCTGAGTTCCATGACCGGCCGCGTGGGCAGGCTGACCAGGTCGTGCACATAGACCTGGACGATTTCTTCCCCTGCCCTGCTGCCGGTGTTGGTGACATCCACCGACAACTCGGCGGACCCGCAGGGCGTGATTTCATCCGGCGTGACGGCAAGATTGTCGTATTTGAACGTCGTGTAGCTCAGACCGAATCCGAACGGATAAAGCGGCGTTGACTCTGCCAGCACGTATTCGCGGAACAGGGACGGCTTTCTATTATAATAACAGGGGAGCTGTCCGACCGAGCGGGGGAACGTGACCGAAAGCTTTCCGGAGGGATTGATCCTTCCGAAAACCAGGTCCGCAACTGCATGGCCGGTTTCCTGTCCCAGGTACCAGCATTCAACGATGGCCCCGGCCTTATCAGCCACTTTCCCCAGCGTGACCGGCCTGCCGTTGATGAGAATGACGGCAACCGGTTTCCCGGTTGCGAGCACAGCCAGGGCCAGGTCTGCCTGCATGCCCGCGAGGTCGAGATTGTCCCTGTCCCCCAGATGTTCCCTGCTCCAGGCCTCCCTGTTGATCAGTTCGTTCTCTCCGATGACAAGCAGAACTGCGTCGCACTTTTTGGCGACCTTAACCGCTTCTGAAATCCGTTTTTTGTCATCCGCAGGATCGCTCATGACCGGATTCTCGTTCACCAGCCAGTGGCATTCCTGGTTCAGGGTGAGCCTGCATCCTTCCGCGTACCGGACCTGAAATTTTCCTTTCGCAAAATGTTGAATCCCCTCGAGCACACTGACGCCGTGCATGGGCGTGGGCGAATACCCTCCCAGATGGATTTGGGATGCGACAGGGCCGATGACTGCCAGCGTTTGGATCTTCGTGGAATCGAAAGGCAGGACGTTTCCATCGTTTTTCAGAAGCACCATGGCCTCGTGCGCAGCCCTGAGAGCGAGCTGTTTATGCCTGGTGGCAATAGACACCCTTTCCGCCTCGTTTGGATCCGCATCCACATAGGGATACTCGAAAAGCCCGCAGGCCAGTTTCACGCGCAGCACGCTGCGTGCGGCCCGGGTGACGGCCTCTTCGGACACGATTCCTTCCTTCACCTGGTCCACGAGCCCCCTGAAGCAGTTCCTGCTGCCGAGATCGTAATCCACGCCTGCCATCACGGAAAGCGCTCCGGATTCGGCTGAATCGACGGCAGCCTTGTGATCCCTGTAGGTCACGTCCATGCCGCCGCCGTCGCTCATCACGTATCCCTTGAATCCCCATTCGTCCCTGAGAATATCTTTCAGCAGTTTCGAATTGACATGATTGGGAACCCCGTCCCATTCATTGTAGGAAACCATGACCGATTGCGCGTTGGCTTTCTTGATGGCAATTTCAAAGGGATAGAGATGCGTTTCGCGGAACATCCGGTCCGAAAAATACAGCGGCGCGATGTTCCTGCCGCCTTCCGGCTGGCCGTGGCCGGCAAAATGTTTCAGGGTAACCGCCACATGCCCGGGCGCCACCGTCTTCCCCCTGCCCTGAAAACCGAAAACAGCGGCCTTGCCCATCATGGCGACATGCCAGGGATCCTCGCCGTAGCATTCCTCGGTCCTCCCCCATCTGGGATCACGCGCCAGATCCAGCACGGGCGAAAGGACCTGATAAACGCCCTGGCTGCGCGCTTCCAGCGCCGCTGCAGTGAAGATTTCTTCCACCAGAAGCGTGTCCCAGGTGCATCCCAGGGCGATGGCCTGCGGAAAACTCGTGGCGCCTTGGGACATGAACCCGTGCAGGGCTTCTCCGAAGCGCAGAACCGGTATTCCCAGCCGGGATTTTTCCAGCATGTATCTCTGCAGCCCGTTCGTCCGGAGCATCCTCTCCCTGGGTGAGCCGCGGAACAGGCCCCTGGATGCGAAGGTTCCGGCTCCCCGGTTCAGCGCTGCAGTGTCGCGCACCCCGATATAATTGCCTTCCGAGTCGAATGCCAGGGTATCCCCGGATCTGAAGCCCTGAAGCTGCGTGACCTTCTCCTCCAGGGTCATTCTCCGGACGAGGTCATCGACCCTTTCGTCAAGCGATAAAGCAGGATTCTTGTATGCGGGTTGGGCCATGATCTTCACAGCCAGCAGGATTGACAACAGAGTCATGAATCGGATTCTCATTCCGGACAACCTCCTCTTTTAGGATGTGTTAAAAAGCCTGTTTCACCGATGCCGGATCCTCACCGCAGTGGATCAGGACCTGGTCCAGCGCGAAACCGATGAACATGGGATAGGACCAGTTCCTGTACCTGCCCGAAGCGGTGCCCAGGCATCCGGCCAGGACCTTTTTGACAACCGGAAGGATCGGGGTCGCCTTCTCACCGGTCAGGCGAACGGCTGTGGCTGCCTGGAGGGCGACCCAGGGCCTGTCGTCCTCGAGCGCTGCTGCGAGAACGGGAAGGGCTTTTTCGCATTTGCCGATGCGGCAAAGCGCTTCGGCGCAAGCAATGCGCACGCAGGGGGAAGGATCCGCAAGTGTTTCCAGAAGCGCCGGCGCTGCAGATTGCATTTCCCCGCCCCGCGCGATCAGGGCCTGAACGGCCCAGAACCGCACCCCGCTGTCCGTATCGCGCAGCGCACCGGTCAGATCGACGATGGGGATCGAGGCATCGCCGGTTTTTTCCGCTGCATCCAGGATGCGCGGAAGATCATAGCGGGCCGGATCCGCGGCCATGTCGTAGGGCGAGCCTCCCCCGCTCCGTATCATCATTTCGGATTCATGCAGGAATCCCGTGTCCCGGATGCCCAGGATGTGATCCCGCAAAAGAGACCGAAATCGCTCGAGTACGCCGCGATGCTCCGGCGAAGCGGCCAGGTTTATCCTTTCCTCCGGGTCCTGCTCGAGATCGTACAACTCCTCGATCGGCTTTGGAGCAAACATCGCCTCGCCCGCGGCCGGCAGCAGCCCCTGCTTCCGGATCCGCCGCAGCTCCCGGAAAGAGGTCTTCTCTTCACTGAAAATCAGGGCATCCTGGATGTACGGGAGATGCGGCATGTAGTTCCGGATGTACCGGTACCGCCTGTCCCTGACCGTACGGCTGAGATCATACACGTCATCCGCCCGGTCCCTGCTTCCAAAGACAACGCCCGCGCCTTGCTTCACATCCGTCCCCAGGAAAGGCAGCCCCTGCATGGATGGAGGCACTGTGACGCCGGCCAGGCTCAGCACGGTCGGCGCGAAATCGGCGAAGCCGGCGAGGCGGTCCGTTTCAGTTCCCGGATCCGCAAGGCTCCGGGAACGCCATACGGCCGGGATACGGACGATCAGAGGAACGTGCAGCCCGGTGTCATAAGGCCATCTTTTATACCGCGGAAGCCCGAAACCGTGATCCGAAAAAAAGAACACCACGGTGTCTCCGGCAAGGCCGTCGGTTTCCAGCTGGTCCAGGATTTCACCGGCCCGTTCGTCCATGACGGACACCAGATCATAGTACCTGGCCCATATCCGCCTCATCTCCGGCGTGTCCGGGAAATAGGGAGGCAGATTTGCGCGCGCCGGATCGTGCCGCCGGCTGAGCGACTCGAACATGTCTTCGCTGTCCCCGTTCGCATTGCCCTCATGCGTCACAGTGATGTTGAAAACGCTGAAAAAGGGCTTCCCGGAAGGGCGGTTCCGCCAATGGGCATTCGTGCCGTTTTCGTCCCATACGCCTTCCGGGCTGAAATTGTAATCCGTTTTGGAGTTGTTCGTGCAGTAATAACCCTGCTCCCGAAGCAGTTCCGGCAGGCAGGGCACTGCATTCGACCGCGGGATCTCGGAACGCAGATGCGGCGTGCCCAGGGAGTTGGCGTCCATGCCCGTGATCAGGCAGGAGCGCGCAGGCGCGCATATCGGAGCGGATGAGAAGGCCCGTTTGAATGTGACGCCTTCTGAAGCCAGCCTGTCCAGGTTCGGTGTGTAGGCTTCTGCATCACCGTAGCACCCCAGGGCCGGGGAAATGTCCTCGCACGTAATCCAGAGGATGTTCGGCCTGCCGCCGGGTCCGGACCCGGATCCGCCCCTCCGGCAGGAAAGCAAGGCCAGCGACGAGGCGCCCGCCCCAACGGCCTTGAGAAAATCCCTGCGGGTCTGACTGCTTGAAACCGTTTTTTGAGTCATTTTGTCTCCGATCGGTGAGATACAAACCCGGCCCGTGACGGCTGTTCAGAATGAACTCCTGAGCCGGACGCCATCGGGAATCCATCCGGATTCGGGTAAAAAGGTCTCCTGGATTTCCATTCCGGCATGCAGCACTGCAGCGATCCGATATTTCACCCCCTGGGTCCCCGATTCATCATGCCGGGTACGACAACACCCCAAACGTCCATAGAGTCATTCCCGCGATCTGCCGCCGGAAATCCATTCAATGATCATGCCGATATCCTGTTCGGTGATCATCCAGACCGCAACTCACAAAGCCATTTCCCGGCCCGAAACCATCACGCGCTGCACTGCGATGCTGCCGGAACGGACGTCGAGGAAAGGCTTCCCGCCCTTCAAACCGGCCAGGCCGAATCCCGTGTTCGTGGACAGGAAAACGGAAAAATCATCTCCGATCTTTGAATCCATATAAAGGATCTTTTCCACCGCATCATAACGCACGCCGGTCAGAGCCTGCAGCAGTCCCCAGCTGGACAGGGCGCGGCCGTACCAATGGCCGCATTCGTACTCATTGAAAGGATTCCGCACGCGGCCGTCGTAGCGCCTCCTCGCGGCGCGCACGACATCCAGGCCTTCCCCGACGAAACCCTCGAGCATCATATGCGAGGCGACCTGGTATTCGATGCCGGTCCACACCTCGTTGCTGTACGGGAACGGCAGGGTGAGTGCATCCTGTTTTGGCCAGGTGCAGAGCAGCAGCCCCCCGTCCTTCCCCATACCGAAGGAAGGCCGCTGGGTGTTCACATGATCGAGCAGATCGCCTTTCAGATTGAATGCATGCACGGATTTGAGATGGCTTTTCACTTTGGCCGGATCCGCAAGCGTTTCCCCGATGCCGCACATACGCGCCAGCCAGAATCCGAGCACGCCGTCGGAAAGGCAGCCGTTCCCGTACTGATACTTCGGACCCTCTTTCTTGAGGAGTTCGAGGGCCTCCGGAGAGTATTCGACATTCCATTTCCCCTTTGCGAGTTCCACCGGATTCGGCGCGCTCAGGCCTTCCCACCGGACTTTCTGAATGTAATATTCACCATTATACAAATCGGAATCCATGAGGGCCTTGCCTTTCGCCAGAAGGCCTTCGTAGCGTGAAACGTCCTCTCCAAGTGCTTTGCCCATACGAACGGCGGCTTCCAGCGCGCCAAGATAAAAACTCGTTGAAAATCCGTTCGGCCCCCAGAACTCGATGTCGTACGTGTTGTGATGGGGTTCCTCCAGAACACCGCGATCCCTGGGATCCCAGGTCCTGCTGCAGTATTCGAGGCTCTCCCTGACCTTCGGCCATAATTTGGCCATCCAGGCATTGTCGCCTGAGATGCGCCATTCCCGGTGCACCTTCATGATTCCACCGAGCTGGCCGTCCGCTGCAGCATAAAAATTGTGCAGCACCGGCCGTATCGGCAGATTGGAGCGGAACTGCTGATGGCCCTTCTTGTCCTGGCTCACGAAGAACTCGGTTTCGCGGAGCGTTCGCTCGAGTTCCGGGAACAGATGGGCAGTCGCCTGCGCGTAATTCCACACATGCGTGCAGGACCCATGGCAGCATCCCCCCCAATCTTCCCCGCAGCCCTCGAAATTCCAGAGCCTGCCGTCCGACTGCCTGAAAACGGTCGGGGATTTCAGGATGGAGAGGTTGGCTGAAACCGCTTCCATCACCTCGGGCGTCAGCGTGCTTGCGAACAGAGCTTCGCTGAACGCAGCACTGCTCTTCCTCAATCCATCCACATTGCTCAGCCAATAATCCACAACCTCCCTGATCGAACCGAACCGGCCCGCATACCAGGGCACATGCGTCTTTGAAACCGCACAGGTCCCGGAACAGGCGCAGGGCTCGGGATTGGCCGGGTCCTCGCCGATCCGGATGACAGTTTGAGGGACATACCAGGCCAGCATCAGACGCACGGTTTTGGATTCGCCGGGTTTCAACTCGAACGGCACGAACAGGGAAGCGCCCGGAGCCCTGCCCTCCACAGGCGGATGATCGGTTAAAAGGGCTTCCCGGATATTCTTCCACGCGATGGTGAGGGGATCAAACCATCCGCCCCTGAACCAGCAATGGTCCACAACCGTGGCCGGGTCATCGGTATAGAACGCGAATTCCCCCTGAAACTCCGGATTCTTCACCGTTCCCGCCTGGGTGAGGACGAATCCGTTGCGCATCGGCTTGATGGATTCAAGACGGTCGTTCTGGGGCTGGTCGATTCTCATGAAATTCTGCGAATTGAAGGAAAAGACGGCTTCAACCGATCCCCGGGATGTATTCTGAAAGCTGTACTCGAGGGCTCCGACAGGGAGGCTGGAATGATCCGCGTCTCCGGGGATAAACGGGCTCCAGCCTGTGAGGGTCACTTCAAGGGGGATTTCAGGATCGGACAGTCTGACTGATGCGAAGGGGAAACGAGACTCGAAAGAAGCTTCGCGGAAACGGGGCAGGCCGTAGCTCGTCTCTCCCAGGCCGTTGCCTGCCTCCCTTTTGCCGAATATTTTCCATTCCGGGACCTGGCCTTCCAGAACCTTCGCCGTATTGCCCCCCTCACCCTTCACGCACAGGGCCGCGAAAGCCACGGGTTCCTTGTTCCGCTCGAGCTTATGCCGGACCGACACATGGGACAGGGTACCCGTTCCTTCGAGGCAGACCATGCCCGCGCCGATGCCGCCTATCGGGAATGCGATGCGGTCAAGATGATGCCCTGAATAGGACGAGTTGAACGGACGCCCGGCGCCGTCAGGCTGCCTGGCACAAAACAGCACGAGAAATAAAAAAACCCAGGCAAGGGCCCAGGATATAGGACGAAACATTCTCCTCAGCACCGGCATGGAATACCTCCCTGTTTTTAAAACGGATGGACCTGTCCCTGTATGCATCACATCCGAAAGGACCTTCCGTCCCCCTCTGTTTTTACATCATCTCCGGGAGGTCGATGCTGTTCAGATTACTCCCTCTTACAGATTTTCAAACAAAAGGACCTCCGGAGGTCATTTCAATCAGATATCCCTGATCGTCTCCGCAAGCAGCTTCTTGACGTTCTCCACATTTTGCCGGAAGATACGCAGTACCTCGGGCCAGTCCACGGGCGCCTCGTCCGTCTTCCAGCAGTCATAGTCCGTGGACATGGCCATGACCGCGTACGGGATCCCCGCCTCGTTCGCAAGCACGGCCTCGGGCGCCACGGTCATGTTGACCACATCCGCGCCCCAGGCCCTGTACATGTGCGACTCCGCGCGCGTGGAGAACCTGGGGCCTTCAATGGTGACCACTGTTCCGCGCTCGTGAATGTGCAGGTTCAGCCGCCCGGCAGCCGCGATGATCTTTTTTCTGAGAGGCTCTGAAAAGGGATCCGGCATGGCCGTGTGCCTGGCATGCTCAGCGCCGGGCTCGAACGAATCGAAAAAGGTGATCTTCCGGAAACGCGTGAAGTCGATGAACTGGTCCAGGATGACCAGATCCCCGCGCCGGATTTCCTCGCGGAGTGAGCCGCAGGCCGCGGTCGCCAGAATATGCGTGCACCCCTGTTCCTTCAATGCATGAATATTCGCCCTGTTGTTGACTGCTGCAGGGGGATGGATATGCTCCCTGCCGTGCCGGGCCAGTATGGCGACTTCCCTGCCCGCAATATGACCCAGGGTCAGCGGGGAACTGGGGTTTCCGAACGGCGTTTTCACGGTTTTTTCCGTCGCTTCCTTCAGCAGGCGGGGATCGTCGAGTCCGGATCCTCCGATGATTCCGATTTTGGCCATGAGTCCTCGCTTTTCAGCTATATTAACAACTTTTTCCCTCACTTTCAAGGGGATTGAAACGCCGCACCTCAAAAGCCGGAGAATCCGGGGACCGCGGCTTCATGAACTGGGACGTACCTTCAAAATGCGTCGCAGTGATGCAGGCCCTCAGGATCAAAGCTCCCGGCCGGAAATCCCCAGCCGGAAAAAAGCAATAAGCCTGCAGTCGGGCCGGGCTGGCCTGCCCGCTGATCCCGGCTGCCGTGTCAATGCCGGGTTAACGCCGGTGCCGGGACCGAATCTTTTTCTCCCGATTTACGTAACTTATACTGAAAAAAGAAAGGAGGGCCCCATGGACAAAAACAGACCCGGGACCGCAATTGCGGAGAGAAGGCGGCAGAAGGGACTCTCGCAGGATGACCTGGCATACCTGTGCAAGGTCGATGTGCGGACCATCCAGCGCATCGAATCCGGGGCCGTCAAACCCAGGCCTGCAACGCTGAAGATCCTGTGCAACACGCTCGGATGTAATCCGGAGGATCTGACACGGGAACAGAATACACATTCCGCTTCGGGTGAAGCCGGCAAAAGCGGGAATCAGGCGAATCCCGGAACGGACAACCGGAATGTGCTTCAACGCCTCGCCCGGTCGGCCCGGGATTATAAGATCGCGGGCATCTGCGGGGGACTGGGGGAATACACGCCCCTGCCGTCCTGGATGTGGCGCCTGGCCTTTGTGCTGGGCCTGATCGCTCACGGGGCGTCCGTCATCGCGTATGCGTTGCTGTGGATTTTCATGCCCGGTCCGAAGATTGCGGATGATTCTGAAAATCCGTTCAGGAGCAACTGGTTCAGGCGCCTGGCCCGTTCCACGCGGGACAGGAAGCTGGGCGGCGTATGCGGGGGACTGGGAGAAAATACGTCCGCCCCGGCATGGTGCTGGCGCGTCCTGTTCATCGCTTTGACATTCTGTCACGGCGCAGGGATCATTCTTTATGTGCTTGCGTGGATATTCCTCCCCAAGGCCGATCCGGCGGTACGGACGGCGGCGCCTTCGATGGCATAGACAGGCGGCGCCGGGCTGCAGAACCGAACGCCCGGCTGTGCCTTTTCCAAATAAAAATCCCGGGACCCTGACGATCCCGGGATTTTTATTTGCCGTTGATCCGGTTGAAACGGGACCGGAGGCCCCGCTCCTGATTTCCGTCATCCAGCGGAAATGGGGCTTCCCGTTCAATCCCTCATGCCCACGTGGCCACGAATTCCGTGACCGCATCCCCTTTCGCCATGGATTTCGTGATCTCCACCTTGCGGGTTTTGCGTTCCAGCAGTTCCAGCACGCCCTCCAGCCAGCCCGCGATGTTGAGTTCCAGGAGGTGATAGGGCTCCGGAAACTCATAGATCTGCAGCACGCATCTGCCGGAGGAGGACTCCGCCACCCTGATTCTCCCCTCCGGGTAATAGGTGGAAAAGACCTTGGCCGCCCGGTCGATGATGAACTGCGGGGACCCGAACCTGAAGAAAATCTTGTAAAATCCCTTGAGCGCATATTTGGCACTGTACTGCCCGGAAATCCAGGCGCCCTGGATGTCGCCGTTATAAAAGAGATCGCACATTTTTTGAGTCGGCTCGATCAGGCTGTCATACAGCGGGTACAGCTCGAAGGCCAGTATGCCGCCCGAATAGATTTTTTTCGCCTCCGGAGACAGCGTTTCGAGCCATTCCTTGTAGCGGTCCGGATATTCGTCCTTGATGAAAGCGTCCAGCTCCAGGGGGCCGGTCCCCTTGATCATCATCCGTTGTCCGCTCATACGCTCTCCTCAATTATATTTCTATGAATAATATTTGTCCAAAATATACAAATAAGGCCGGATGAATACAAGTGATAAATCCCGGAATAAAAAAAACCGGGGCACTGGCGATCCCGGTCATTTTATCCATGGATCCGGTTGAAAAGGAACCGGAGGCCCCGCTCTCCTTTCCGTCGCCCGACGGAAAGGTCCGGCTCCCCCTGTCCCCCTCATGTCCAGGTGGCCACGAACTCGGTGACCGGATCCCCCTTGGCCATGAACCGGGTGATCTCCACCCTGCGGGTCTTGCGTTCCAGCAGTTCCAGAACGCCTTCCAGCCAGCCTGCGATGATATGATCCAGGATGAGATAGGGCTCCGGAAACTCGAAGATCTGCAGCACGCATCTGCCGGAAGAGGATTCCGCCACGCGCAGCCGGCCCTCCGGGTAATAGCTGGAAAAGACCTTGGCCGCCCGGTCGATGATGAATTGCGGGGATCCGAACCTGAAGAAGATCTTGAAAAAACCCTTGAGCGCGTACTGGGAGTTGTGCCTGCCCGCGATCCAGGCGCCCTGGATGTCGCCGTGATAAAAAAGATCGCACATCTTCTGCGCGGGTTCGATCAGGGTGTCGTACAGCGGGTACAGTTCGAAAGCCAGGATGCCTCCAGAAAAAGCCTTCCGGGCCGACGGAGACAGCATGTCCAGCCATTCCTTGTGGCGCTCCGGAAACTGCTTCCTGATGAAAGCTTCCAGCTCCATGGGTCCGGTGCCCTTGATCATCATCCGTTGTCCGCTCATGCGCGCTCCCAAAGCATATCCCACAGAATTATATTTGTCCTAAAAATACAAATCAACGCCGAAGAATACAAGAAAAAAATCCCGGGATGAAAAAAATCCGGGATTTTGACGATGTGGCTGCTGAAGCCGGGAAAGAAAGATGGTCTTTTCAGGGGGGCTCCTCAAGGCACCCCTGCCCATGAACCGCCCGAGTTGCGGATCAGAGGGATGCGTCATGCATCGGGGAGCGCCGGTTCCGCCAACAGTTTCTTCACCGCCCCGGTCAGTTCCTCAGAACC